>DATDON010000186.1:0-16817 GCA_035293225.1 Candidatus Manganitrophaceae bacterium | reverse complement strand
CAGGGAATAAACCTGGCCCTCCCAACCGCCCTCGAGATAAAGACGGCAAAAGGCCTCGATTTCGATCGAATCGGCCAGACGGAAATTTCCGGACCGGGTTCGACGCAGCCGAAGAAGGCTTCCTCCGACGCCGAGCTTCACGCCGATGTCGGCGCAGAGCGTTCGGATATAGGTCCCTTTCGAGCAAACGACGCTGAAGAAGACATCGCTCCCTTCGATCTTGTGGAAGCGGATTTCCCGGAGGGTGACCCGACGGGGCGCCCGCTCGATCACCTCCCCCGCCCGAGCGGCCTCATAGAGGGGGCGGCCTTTCACCTTGACGGCCGAATACATCGGCGGCGTCTGGGCGTAACTTCCGACAAAACCCTCCAGCGTCCCCTGGACGGCCTCCAAAACATCGGAAGAAACGGGGCAAGAGCGAAGGACCTTCCCGGCGGCGTCCTGGGTATCGGTTTCCACGCCGAGCCGGAGGACCACGTCATATTCCTTTTCTACATTCATGAGAAAGGAGACCACCTTGGTCCCTTTCCCAAAACAGACCGGAAGAACGCCGGTCGCGTCCGGATCAAGGGTCCCGGTGTGGCCGACTTTCTTGACGTTTAAAATATTCCGGACCTTGGCCACGACATCATGGGACGTCCACCCGGCCGGCTTATCTATATTAATCACCCCTTCTTTCATCAAAACTCCGCCACATGCAGCACATGCAGTGTTCCACCCTGTGTCCCACCCTGCCGTCGCAATTTATCAGGCCGGGAGGCCGCTGAGAACGGCCTCTCCCACCGCGGTCAAAACTTCTCTTTTCATCTTGTCCCATTTACCGATGAAAGAGCAACCCGCCGCGTTCCGGTGCCCCCCTCCGCCCCAACGGATCGCCAAGCCCGCCACATCGACCCTTCCCTGTGATCGGAAGCTGATCTTATAATTGTCCGGCCCCGTCTCGCGAAAGAGAAGGGCCGCTTCGATCCCTTCGATCGAACGGAGCGTGTTCACGAAATCTTCGGTGTCCTCTTCCGTCGCGCCGGTTCGACGAAATTCCTCCTGCGTGACGAGGGCCCATACGATCTTTTGATCTTCGCTCGACTCGAATTTCGTCAGCACTTCCCCCAGGAGACGCGCCCTGCCGATCGAATGCGTTTCGAATAAAGCGCGGGCGATCAAAACCGGATCGGCCCCTCGTTCGATCAGCTCCGCCCCTATCCGGAGCGACTTCGGGGTGGTGTTCCTATACCGAAAAGATCCCGTCTCGCTCAGAAGCGCCGTATAGAGCGACGCGGCGATGGGAGGGTCTATCCGAATCCTCATCGCGTTCAAAAGGTCGTAAATCATCACCCCGGTCGCCTCCGCTCTCGGGTCGATCCAGTTCACCGCTCCGAAACCGGGGTTGGTGACATGATGATCGATATTGATCAGCGTCTGAACGGGAGGCGCCTCCCCCCCATAAAAACCGGTCCGGCGCAGGTCGGCGCAATCGACCACGACGAGCGCGTCGACCGGCTTGTCGATTGACGCGCGTTGAAAGTAAACCCCCTCGTGCGGAAGAAACCCCAACTGTTTTGGGAGCGGGTCCCGGTTGACGACTTCCGCTTCTTTTCCGATTTTACGGAGGGCCAAGGCGAGCGCAAGCCCGGACCCGACGGCGTCCCCTTCCGGATTGACGTGGCCGGCGATCAAAAAGGTTTCTTTCTCTTGAAGAACCGCCGCCGCCTGCTCAAGACTCATGCCGGGCCTCACCAGGGTAGAACACGGCGCCCGCCGCATATGAATAGATCATTTTTCCGTCCGGTCTTTTGGGGATCCCTCTTTTCCGATCTCTTCCAGAAGATCGAGAAGATGAGAGACCTTTTCGGTCGATTCATCCGGCAGGAAAACAAGATCGGGCATCCGTCGAATCTGAAGCCTTTTGGCCAGCTCACCCCTTACAAACCGCGTCGCCTTCTTCAGACCGGCGAAGGCCTTTTGGGGGTCTTGATGGACGCTCACGAATATCTTCGCGTGTCGCAAATCGTCGGAGACTTCCACCGACGTGACCGTCACAAACCCGATCCTCGGATCCTTTGTTTTTTTCAACAAAATGTCGGCGACCTCCATCTTGATCTGGTCACCGATCCGATCTGTTCTTTTATATTCCTGCAAAGCTGAAATCACCGTCCCCTTCATTCTCTCACATGCGACACATGCAGCGCACGCAGTGTCCCACCCTGTTCAACCATCCTGAAACAGGTCAAACAAATTCGAGTTGATGACGCGTCACCTGAACTTCGGGATAGCTCGATATGAAACCGACGACCTTGTCCATCACCTCGTTCACAAAGCCTTTATCGTTGGCGACCGTCGTCACCCCCAAAATCGCCTTTTGCCACAAATCCTGCTCGCCCACTTCCGCAATCGCGACGTTGAATCTGTTTTTAACCTTGCTTTTGATGCTCAGGAGGATTTGGCGTTTCCCTTTTAAAGAGCCGTTCCCGGGGATATAGAGTTCTATGACGCAAATTCCGACGACCATTTTACACGGGGCGCGGCGCGCCGCGATCCACTCATAATTTTGCTGCGATTTTGTCGTAGGTGTAAACTTCGATAATATCGCCGACCTTAAGATCGTTGAAGTTCTCGATCCCGGCGCCGCATTCGTAACCGGCCTGCACCTCTTTCACGTCGTCTTTGAAGCGCCGCAACGAAGAGAGTTTCCCCTCGTAGATCACGACACTGTCCCGAATCACCCGCGCGCCGGCGCTGTTTCTTGTGATGACCCCCTCGCCGACATATCCTCCCGCGATGGCGCCTTGTTTCGGAATATTGAAGACCTGACGGACCTCCAGCCGGCCCAACGTCCTCTCCTTCAGGGTCGGCTCCAGGAGCCCTTCCATCGCCGCCTTCACGTCGGCAATCGCGTCATAGATGATGGTATAGAGCCGAATATCGACCTTCTCTCTCTCAGCCAGTTCCTGTCCCTTCGGCTCCGGACGAACGTTAAAACCGATGATGATGGCGTTGGAGGCGGAGGCCAACAGAACGTCCGATTCGGTGATGCCGCCGACTCCGCGATGAATGACGCGGATCTTGACCGCTTGGGTGCCCAGCTTTTCGAGCGACTCCTTGATCGCCTCCGCGGAGCCCTGAACATCGGCCTTGATGATCAAATTAAGCTCTTTGACCGCCCCTTCTTGGATTTCATGATAGAGATCATCCAAGGTGACGCGGCGATATTGGGAGAGTTCGATAAGCCGCTGGCGCTGCATCCGGGTGTTGGCGACCTCTTTCGCGATCCGCTCGTCCGATACAACGACAAACGTGTCCCCCGCTTGAGGAACCCCGTTCAATCCGATCACCTCCACCGGGGTGGAAGGGCCCGCCTCGGCGACCTTCTCTCCGACATCATTGATGAGCGCCCGGACCTTTCCGAAATGAGAACCGGTCACAAAAGCGTCTCCGGCCTTCAGGGTCCCTTCTTGGACCAGAACCGTCGCCACCGGTCCCCGCCCTCGATCGATCTTCGCCTCGATAATCGTACCGGTCATCGGCTTGTTGGGGTTCGTCTTCAGCTCCAACACCTCCGCTTGAAGGAGAATCATCTCCAGGAGATTTTCCAGACCCACCCTTTTCTTCGCCGACACCTCGGCAAAAATGGTCTTCCCTCCCCACGCCTCCGGAATCAGGTCGAATTCCGCCAGGGCGTTTTTCACCCGCTCCGCGTTCGCCTCCGGCTTGTCGATTTTGTTGATCGCCACGATGATCGGCACGTTCGCCGCCTTCGCATGGTTGATCGCCTCGGCGGTCTGGGGCATCACCCCGTCATCGGCCGCGACAACGAGTACGACGATATCGGTCACTTTCGCCCCCCGCGCCCGCATCGCGGTGAACGCCTCATGACCGGGGGTGTCGAGGAAGGCCACTTTTTTAGAGCCGACCGTGACCGTGTAAGCGCCGATATGCTGGGTAATTCCTCCCGCCTCTCCTTCGGTCACCTTCGTTTGCCGAATGGCGTCGAGAAGCGACGTCTTTCCATGGTCCACATGTCCCATGATCGTAATAACGGGGGGGCGCGGAAGAAGAGAGGCGGGGTCGTCCGGAACCGCCCTCAAAATTTCTTCTTCCGTCCTCTCCGTGATCAGTTCCGCCTTCACGCCGAACTCTTCGGCGATCAGCGCCGCCTCATCGATACCGATGACCTGGTTGATGGTCGCCATCTTTCCCATCTTCATCAATTTTGAGATGATGACCGGCGCTTTCTGTCCCATCAGTTCGGAAAATTCCTTGACGGTCAATCCCTCGTAGAGTTTGATCACCTTCTTCCTCGGTTTGGTGATATCGACGAGCGGACTGTGCCCTCTTCTGGCCGCCTTTCGATCGGCCTTCCGATGAATCGGCTTAAAATCTTGCCATTGCCGGGTCTCGGCCGGAACCTCGGGAATCACTTCCTGCTCAGGCTGAGGTTCCGTCTCATTCCATTGGATCTTCTTCCCTTTTTTCGCCTTCTCTTTAAATTTTCCGACCAGCTCTTTTTTAACCTCAGGTCGCGTATCGCTCTTTCCTTTTTTCTTATCTTTCTCGGCCTTCTTCTCGGTTTGCCCCACCGGCGCTTTGACCTCGCGTAGCGGCGTCGAAACACCCCCTAAGACGGCGGCCGCCGGTTGGGATTCAACCGGACGGAGAGGCGTCGTGGCTTCAATCGTGGCGGGGGTCTCTTCGATGGAAACCGGAGGAGGGGTCCCGGCAATCGGGAGAGCGGGACCGAGTCGGTCCGATGGAACGGTTTCCAGATCGACCTCAGACGCTTTCGAGAGAACAGCGGCGGCGAGCTGCGCTTCCTCAACGACCGGGGCCGGAGAAGGTTTCTTTTTGATCAAAACACGAGACTTCTTTTCGGCTATCAGCGTAGGCGCGGCGGCGGCCGATTTTTCGGTCCGGCCCCCTTTGGACGTCGGTTTCATCGTCGGCTTATCTTTCTTTTTTAAGACCGCCTGGACGTCCCCCTCTTCAAGGGCGCTCATATGGTTGCTCGCCTTGATCCCCATTTTCTTTAGGAGAAGCATCAGCTCCTTCGTCGGCATCCCTATTTTCTTTGCAAGTTCAAATACTCTCATTATTTTCTTAACCTTTTACTTTAAATGGAAATTAAGATATTTTATCCTCTTTTTTGTCCATTTTCAGGAGGTCCCGGGCCGCTTCGATAATTTTACCCGCCGTTTTGATTCCGACCATCGGCAAATCGGCGAGAGACGCTTCCTGGGTCTCCGCCAATTTCTGAACGGTGTCGATACCCTGTTCCTTCAGAACTTCAGCCATCTTTTCCCCGACGCCGGGAACATCGGAGAGGGTATACTCTCGATTCTCCGCGGCCTGCCGCTGCTCTTCGACGATCTGGGCGTCCTGCTGTATCTTCTGCTCATGAGAGATCGCCGCCGCGATTTCCTGCTCCCGCTCTTTGGCCCGCTCTTTTTCGTATTCCCCCTGATTGATAATGTCGATTTTCCATTTGGTCAGCTTGGCGGCCAAACGGACGTTTTGCCCTTTTTTCCCGATCGCCAAAGAGAGCTGCTGGTCGGAGACGACCACCAACGCCGATCTTTCGGCTTCATTGATGCCGACCTTCTCGATCACCGCCGGACTGAGCGCTTCGCCGATGAAGGTCCGGGGATCATCGCTCCAGGTGATGATATCGATCTTTTCACCCTTCAACTCCCGGACCACCGCTTGGACCCGGGAGCCCCGAACTCCGACGCAGGCGCCGACCGGATCGACCGCCGAGTCTTTTGAAAAAACCGCGATCTTGGTCCGGTCTCCCGCCTCCCGGACCACCTCCTTGATGATGACGACCCCCTCTGCGATCTCCGGCACCTCCATTTCGAACAACTTCGCCACAAATTGAGGATGAGACCTGGAAAGGACGATTTGAGGCCCCTTCGAAGAGGGCTTCACTTCGAGCAAATAGGCCCGAATCCGGTCGCCTCGCCGGTAACTCTCCCTCGGAACCTGCTCTTGATAGGGCAGAATCGCCTCGGTTTTCCCCAGCTCCACGATGTAATTCCGGCGCTCCTGGCCCAAGATCATCCCGCTGATCATCTCCCCTTCCCGCACGGAGTATTCCCGGTGGACCGATTCCCACTCCGCTTCACGGACCCGCTGAAAAATGACCTGCTTGGCGGTCTGCGCCGCAATCCGGCCGAAGTCTTCCATTTCGAGGAGCGAACCGATCTCGTCGCCCAATTCCGCCGATTCATCGACCTTTTTAGCCTCTTCCAAAGTGATCTCCCCCTTCGGATTGGTCACCTCTTCGACGATTTTTTTCAGGGAAATGACTTCGATTTCACCGGTTTCAGGGTCCAGACGGACCTGGATGTTCTCTGCCGCTCCGTATCTTTTTTTCGCCGCGGTCAAAAGGGCGGACTCCACCGCCTTGACGATCTTTTGACTCTCTATCCCCTTCTCTCTCCCGATCTGATCGATCACGGAGAGAAGCTCCCGATTCATCTGTTAAACCTCCTTCAATGAAAATCCAGGTTAATGCTCAGGCTGAGGTCAAGGGGTTCCTCAACCTGAGCCTCAACCTCAACCTGAGCCTCAACTTTAGCCTCAGCCTGACCCCTTAAAACTCAACCTCCAGGCGGGCCTGCGCAATTTGATCAAAAGGAATTTGAACCTCCCCGACCGGGTCGAATAGGAGGTACGCCGTCTCCTCTCTAAAATCGGCAAGACGGCCGACAAAGACCTTCTGATTCCCGATCGGCAAGGTCGTCTTGACCTTCACTTTTTTACCGATAAATCGCAAGAAATCTTCTTTTCGCTTCAACGGGCGATCCAGACCGGGAGAAGAGACTTCGAGTGTGTATTGATACGGAATCGGATCTTCCACATCCAGCGCGTGACCTACATAACGGCTGACCTTCTCGCAGTCATCCAAGGTCACCCCTTCTTTTTTATCGATAAAGATGCGAAGCGCCCCTCGTTTTGGAGAACCGGAATATACGACATCGAATAGGTCCAACCCGAGCGATCGGAGAATCGGTTCCGCGACGTTTTTCACCTTGTCGATTAAGGCTTCCTTTTCCATTTTCAATTCTTTAAAACAAAAAAGTGGGCTAAAAAAGCTGCCCACTATTACAAGTAGACCAAAATCTAAACCTTTGTATAACATAAACAAATAAAAAATGCAAGAGCAATCTTCACCTCACCTGAACATGTTCCTGAAAGGCCTTATACAATAACTGCGTCGTCTCTCCAGGCCTTCCCGACCCGATCTTTTTATGATCGAGGGAGACGACCGGCAGGACCTCGACCGTTGTGCCGGTCAGAAAAAGCTCATCCGCCGAAAAGAGGGCCGATCGTTTTAACTCCCGCTCGATCATCTCCAATCCGAGCTCTTTTCCGATCTCTAAAACCACCTCCCGCGTGATACCGGAGAGAATATACGGGCCGGCGGGAGGGGTCACGACCTTCTTGCCGAACACGGCGAAGAGGTTGCTCCCGGCGCCTTCGGTCACCTTCCCGTCCCGGACAAAAAGGGCCTCAAACGCCCCCGACCGAACGGCGTTTTCTCTCGCCATCACATTCGGCAGGAGGTTGAGCGATTTGACATGGCATCGTCCCCATCGTATATCGGGGGTCGAAATCACCGAGACCCCTTCCTCGCGTCTCTTTTGGGGGATCGGCTCGAATTTCCGAAAGGTCATCACCACGGTCGGCCGCCCCTTTTTCGGAAAGGAGTGAAGCCTCGGGGCCGCCCCCCGCGTCACCTGGATATAAACCTTGGTATGGTCGTAACCGCTCCTCCGGAGCCCGGACTCAATGATATTTTCCAATTGAATCGACGTATAAGGAAGGGCGATTTCGACCTGCCGGGCGCTCTCCCGAAGCCGGGCCAAATGCGCTTGAAGATGAAAAATCTCTTTATGATAACTTCGAACCAGCTCATAAATTCCATCGCCGAATTGAAAGCCGCGGTCTTCCACCGAAACCTTCGCCCGTGAGAGAGGGCTCCATTTCCCATTGACAAAAGCGATATTCGGCATGATTTCGCTCAGGCCCCTTTCTTCCGCATGAGAACATGATAAAAAGCGTAAAGAGATTGCCGCTCTTCCTCGATCCGGAGAATCACAAAATCCCGTCCGAAGACTTCTTTGAAATTTTCTTTTCGGAAAAAACGGTCGTAATGCCCGTTATGGACCATCCAATCTCGGGACCGCTTTTCGCCGGGATGGTGCTTGAACCGCGTCGAAAAACAGGAAATGAGAAAATAGCCCCCCGGCTTCAACAACGGAGACACATTTTGCAGATAAGAAGCGGTATCCCGCTTGCGCACATGATGAAGACAGCCGTAATCGAGGACCACGTCAAAAAATTGCGGCGCAAAGGGGAGATGAAAAACATCTCCCAGAATGAATTGAAGGGAAGATGGGGCCGAGCCGTTTCGCGCAAACCGTTTGGCCCGGGCCAACGCCAACGGTTCGTAATCGAGGCCGACCGCCTGATATCCGTGGCGCGCGAAGAGCAAAGCGTGCCGCCCTTCCCCGCAGCCGATATCCAAAACGCGCCCCTCCGGTTTTTCCTTTTTATACCGAGAGATAAACCGGACCACCGGCTGGGAGGGGCCTTCGACCGGCCACCCATGTTCCCCGGTCGCGTAAGCCTTTTCAAAATATTTTTTTTGCGACGCGTAGACGCTCATCTTTCGCCGTCGTTTACCCTATCATATTTAAATAGCTCAATCAAGGGAGATGAAGAATGACTGTTTATCGCTATGGAGTCAGTATAGGCGCAGGAAGTCTCCATTGGAATCCAACATAAACCCCTCCCCTTTGCCTGCACTATGCGTCTTGCAGCAAAGTGTAAGGGGAGGCAAGGTGGGGTAGAAGACCCTGCATGGAGCAAGTCTCCTTCTACCTCCCCTTACCCCTCCTTACAAAGGAGGGGATGTGAAAATCGCATCATCACTAAAGGAGGGGAGCGTGAAAAAGGGTTCTCCTCTTCTTGGTTTGTCAGATTCCCTTGAAGAAAAAGGGGAAAGTATGATAAGTTTGCATCATGACAACCGATAAGAAAAACCTCCTCTCCCTCTCTTTCCAAGAATTGGAGGCGCTGGCCGCCGAACTGGGATGGAAGAAATACAGGGCCCAACAAATCTTTTCTTGGATCTACGCCCGTTCCGTCTCCGCGATCGAGGAGATGACCGACCTTTCAAAGACCGACCGCGCCTTGCTCTTAGAGCGGGCCGAGATACGCCATCTTAAAGAGGTCGTCAGACAGAAGTCGGTCGATGGAACCGAAAAATTCCTGTTCGAATTGGAGGACGGAAACCGGATCGAATCGGTCCTGATCCCGGAGGAGAGGCGCCTCACCCTCTGCATCTCCTCGCAAGCCGGCTGCGCCCTCGACTGCGGCTTCTGCCTGACGGCGCAGGAAAAATTAAAGCGTAACTTGAAACCGCATGAGATCGTCGGTCAGATCCTCGCCGTCCGGAGAACGCTTCCCGAGGAGGCGCGGATCACCAACGTCGTCATGATGGGGATGGGAGAGCCGCTCGCCAATTTGGCGAACGTGACCGAAGCGCTGAAGCGGATGGTCCCCCCCAAAGGGCTTGGAATCTCTCCCCGCCGGATCACCGTTTCGACGGCGGGTCTCGTTCCCCAGATTCTCAAGCTTTGGAAAGGCCCCGTTCCGGTCAATCTCTCGATCTCCCTCAACGCCACGACCAACGAAGTCCGCGACCAAATCATGCCGGCGGTCAATCGCCTTTATCCCCTCGAAGAGTTGCTCGCGGCCTGCAAGGATTTTCCGCTCCCGGCGCGGCGGCGGATCACCTTTGAATATGTCCTTCTCTCGGAGGTAAACGACACCGTGGAAGACGCGGTCCGCCTCGCCCGCCTTGCGAAAGGAATCCGCTGCAAGATCAACCTGATCCCTTTCAACGAATTTCCCGGCTCCCCCTATCGCCGCCCCTCCGACGAGCGGATACTCAGATTCCAGAACATCCTACTTCACGCAAAGATGACCGCGACGATTCGAAAAAGCAAAGGGCGCGACATCCTGGCCGCCTGCGGGCAGTTGAGCGGCGCGGTTTCCCTCTCCGCTCAAATCTCTTAACGCTCCTCCTCGTCATCGTAACCGTTCGAGTCCTCCATCATCCCTGAAAAGGGATGGGGCCCCCTCCCCTTTTCCATTCCGAAACCCGTTCCCCCTTCCCTCTCCATTTTTCCGTCTCTTCCCCCCGACATCCACGGGCGTTTCCCGCCAAACGACATTCGCCGCTCGATCATCGTTCTGAATTGACTGAACTGGGCGTCGGAAAGGAACTCTTTCGCCTTCGCCAGGGATCGGACCCGGAACATCATCATATCGGAGGCGGCGGCCTCTTTTTCCTTCACCTTTTTTTCGACCTTCGCGAGGTCGAGCTTCGGCTCGCCGAGCGTCTCTTCCAATTCGATCTCGGCGACCTGAAGGGACGCCTTTTTCTGAATCATCCCTTTTCGGTATTCTATAAAAAGATCGTGGAGTTTTTTCGCCTGGTCGTCCGTCAGGCTCAGAGATTCCTTCAATCCTTCAAGCGAAAAAAATGGACGCCCCGACATTTTCGGATGATCCGACGGTTTCTCCATCCGCCCTCCCTTCATCGGAGGACGGGACGTCTCCTCGGCGAACAGGTTCGAAGCCATCAAAATCATCACCGCCAATACGGTCCAAAAGCAACACGCTCTTTTCATCGTAACCTCCTTCTCCCCTATTCAATGTGATCGATTTGGAATTTTTCAAATCCCATCATAAAGGAAATGAACTGTTTGTTCAACTGTCCTATCTTAATAAATAGAAATGAACAGTGTCATTGCGAGCGAAGCGAAGCAATCCTCTTGTGAGGTTGCTTCGTCGAAAAAGCCTCCTCGCAACGACGGATTAACAAGCGGGAGATTGTCTTGACACCCTTTTTCATCATCTGTTAAGATGCCCTGCATGTTCTCTCTTGAAATTATCATGAAGTCGATGGTCAAGCGGCCTTCTCGGAACATCCCTCTCTTTTTTCTTCTCTTCTCCGGTTTCCTTTTTACCGCGGAAGCGCGGGCGGCCAAGATCGAAGAGGCGGTCTTCCAAAATGGCCTGAAAGTTATTTTGATGGAAGAGCGCAAAGCGCCGGTCGTCACCTTTCAGGTCTGGTACAAGGTTGGATCGCGGAATGAAATCACCGGAAAGACCGGCCTGGCGCATCTTACCGAGCATATGATGTTCAAGGGGACCTCCCGCCACGGAAAGGGGGAGTTCTCCCGGATCGTCGCCAAAAACGGGGGAACGGAAAACGCCTTCACCGGCAACGACTATACCGCCTACTTCGAAAACTTCGCCTCCGACCGGATCGACCTCTCATTGGAGCTGGAGTCGGACCGGATGCAGAACCTCCTGATCGATCCAAAAGAGTTTCAACTGGAGCGGGCGGTGGTCAAAGAGGAGCGGCGGAGCCGGACCGACGACGACCCTTACTCTTTTTTGATCGAAAATCTCTACGCCATCGCCTTTCTCGTTCATCCTTACCACAACCCGGTGATCGGCTGGATGAGCGACCTCGACCGGGTCGTTCGGGACGACGTCTACAATCTCTATAAACAATACTATACCCCCAACAACGCGACGATCGTCGTCGTGGGAGATTTTAACGCGAAAGAACTCCTCCCCAGGCTCAAGGGGATCTTTGAAAAAATTCCAAAGGGGCCCGATCCGCCGCAGTCGGTCTCGCCGGAGCCGGAACAATTGGGGGAGCGGCGGATCCTCGTCAAACGGGAGGCGCAGCTTCCTTTTATATTCCTCGGCTATCCGACCCCGAATTATAAAAGCCCCGATGTCTATGCCCTGACGGTCCTCTCAAACATCCTCTCCGCCGGAAAGAGCTCCCGGCTCTACCGGAGCCTGGTTTATGACCGGCAGATCGCCCTCGACGCCGGAGGCCATTATAATGGGTTGACGACCGATTCCGATCTCTTCTATTTCTACGCCACGGCGCGGCCCCAGAAGAGCCCTGAAGCGTTGGAGAAAAGCCTCAACGCCGAGATCGCGCGCCTTCAATCGGAGCCGGTTTCGGACCCGGAGCTGCAAAAGGCGAAAAACCAGATCGAGGCCGAATTCATCATGGGCGCCGACTCCAATTTCGCTCAGGCGATGCGGATCGGGACGGCCGAAACGGTCGGGGCCGGCGCCGCGTACGTAACCCGGTTCGTCGAAAATATCCGGAAGGTCACCGCGGCCGATCTCACCCGCGTCGCGAAAAAATATTTGACCGACGACGTCAAGAGCGTCGGGATTCTCCTTCCGACCCCCTCGGCCGGGAACGCCCCCGAAGAGGACCGGGCGACCGCGCCTGCATCGAACCCCAAGGAGTCCCCATGACCTCCAGGGAATGGTTTGAGGAGGAGCGAAAACCATGATCCGACCCGGAAAAATTCCGCCGCAATCCGTGTTCTATCCTGCGCCGTCGATCCTGCGATCTTATCTCTTCTCTTTACGGTTTTCGTTTCTACCTCAAACCATTTCCCTTGGGTCACTGAGCGCCGGCCTCTTCTCTCTTTTCATCTTCTGGGACGCGGGAAACGCCGCGGAGATCAAGGCGAAACGTCTGGAGACCCCCAATGGGATCACCCTCCTGATCGTCGAACAGCCGTCCCTGCCGATCGTCAGCGTCGAAGCGTTGATCCGGGCCGGCTCTCTCTACGATCCGGAAGAAAAAGCCGGCGCGGCGAACATGACGGCGAGTCTTCTCGAAGAGGGGACGAAGAAGCGAACCTCCACCCAGATTTCCGAAGCGATCGATTTTATCGGCGCCGGCCTCTCCGCGGCGGCCGACGAAGATTACATGACGGCCGACCTGAGGGTCTTAAAAAAAGATGTCGAAACCGGATTCGATCTTCTTTCGGATATCCTGATGGACCCGGCCTTCGATCCCGAGGAGATCGAGCGGGTCCGGAGCAATACGCTGGGAGCGATCCTTTCCGAAAAAGATCAGCCCGCCGTCATCGCGGAACGGGCCTTTCAAAAAATCGTCTTCGGAAAACACCCTTATCACGCGCCGGTCAACGGCTTCGAAGAGACCGTTCCCAAGATCGGCCGGGAGGATATCGTCTCTTTTCATCAGCGCTACTATCGCCCCAACAACATGACCCTCGCGATGGTCGGCGACATCACCGAAAAAGAGGCGGTCGTCCTGGCGAACAAATATTTCGGCCGATGGGAAAAGCGGCCGATCTCCTTCCCGAAGATCGAGCCGCCGCGCCCCGTTCAAACAAAAACGGTCCAACTCATTGATAAGGATCTGACCCAGGCGAGCGTCGTCTTAGGACATGTCGGCGTCGCCCGGTCCAACCCCGATTACTACGCCGTCAGCGTGATGAACTACATCTTGGGGGGAGGAGGGTTCTCGTCGCGGATGATGAACGACATCCGCGACAACAAAGGACTGGTCTATTCGATCTACTCCCGTTTTTCGGTCAATCGCGATCCCGGCGCCTTCGCCGTCTCTTTTCAGACGAAGAGCGGCAGTACGAACGAGGCGATTCAGGGGGTCCTGCAGGAGATCAACCGGATTCGGACCGAGCCTGTCGGCGAGACGGAGCTCGCCGAGGCGAAGGCCTATCTGATCGGAAGCTTCCCCCTCCGGCTCGACACCACCGCAAAACTCGCCTCGCTCCTCTCGTCGGTCGAATACTACCGGCTCGGCCTCGACTACTTTCAGAAATATCCCGAATATATCCGAAAGGTCAGCCGGGAAGATGTCTTGCGCGCGGCGCAAAAATATTTGGACCCCAAAAATTACGCCCTGGTGGTGGTGGCGAAACAGAGCGAAGCGAAGGTGAAGGAGTAGCATGGCGCCTCCCCCCTCCCGCTTTTATGACGCGCTGCAGGCGATCTTCAAAGAGATCGACTCGGTCCTCGTCGCCTATTCCGGCGGGGTCGATTCGGCCCTCGTGATGAAGGTCGCCCATGACACCCTCGGCCCCGCCGCGGTCGCGGCAACGTCGATCTCCCCCACCTTCCCCCCCTCCCAGTTGGATGAGGCGAAGCGGGTCGCCGCGACGGTCGGCGTCCGGCATCTTTTTGTCCGGTCGGATGAGCTTCAAATCCCGGGCTACGCGGAGAACGACCGGAACCGATGTTATCTTTGCAAAAATGATCTCTACACCCTGCTGACCCAGTTGGCCCGTAACGAAGGAATTCAATCGGTCGCCGACGGAACGAATCTGGACGATCTTTCCGATGTCCGTCCCGGCCTGAAAGCGGCGCGCGAGCTCGGCGTGAGAAGCCCTTTGGTGGAGGCCGGCCTGGACAAAGCGGCCGTCCGCGCCCTCTCCCGAGCGTTGAAGCTTCCCAATTGGGAGAAGCCCGCCTCCGCCTGTCTCTCTTCCCGCTTTCCTTACGGCACGCCGATCACTTACGAGCGCCTCGATCAGGTCGGCCGCGCGGAAGAGGCCGTCCGGCGGCTCGGTTTTAAACAATTTCGGGTCCGCTATCATGGCGAAACCGCCCGGATTGAAATCGCGCCCGAAGAATTTCCGCTCCTCCGCAATGACACGCTGCGCCTTCAGATGCTTCAGGAGGTGAAGGCGTGCGGCTTTTCTTCGGCGACCATCGATCCAAATGGATATCGCCAAGGGAACCTGAACCTTCCCACGGCCACCCCCGCCTTGGAAAATGGACCGGTCGCTCATTAAAATGCGGCGCTTTCTCCTCTGCTCGGTTTTGGTGGTCATGCTCGCCCGGCCCGCCTTTCCTTCCTCTATCTCTTGGCAAGCCGATATGACAACGACCGTCATCTCATCGACCGGCCGGTCGATCGCCTCCACCGGGAAGATCTACGTTCAAGGATCCCAAGTCCGGTTTGAACCGGAGAACGCCGACGAGATTGATCTTTATAACTTCGATCAGATGAAGAATTTACGTCTCTTTCCATCCGACCGGATTTACTTCGAGAACCGCCTCACGCCGGCCCGAAGGATAAAAGCGGTCCAGGAGGGATGGCTCTCCGGCGGGGCGCCCTCTCGCGAGAAGCGCATTCTTCTAAGAGAGGGAACCTTTAAAGAAGAGCGCGCCCGGCTCTATCTTTTCGTGTTTGAGGAAAAAGGAGAGCGCCTCTACTCGCTTCGATGGATGAACGCCGACGAATCGGCCCCTTTGCAAATCATCTATCCCGCCTCTTCGACCGAAACGGTGATTATCGATTATGATCATCGCCGGGGAGAGACAATCGACGGCTCGCGCTTCGCCCCGCCCGCCGATTTCTTGAGCGTTCATCCTTATTAAGAAATTAAGAACACGAAGGCGGGACCGTGGTAATGGGTCAGTTTGGGGAAAATTTGCTTGGTTCTTCCTGGTTTAGGTCTCCCCATCCCTTTTTCTTACTTCCCCTCCCTCGATGACCTACGGGAAATGGTTGGAGGTGAAACGGAAACCATGACCTCCAGGGAATGCCATACGTGGATAATTCTGGGGACACGGAAATTTTGGGGACACCATACGTAACTCTTGACTCTATTGAAGTAAAGGAATAGGGTTTCTTGATGGCACGACTTGCTCGAGCGGTTATACCGGGTATTCCCCATCACATCACCCAACGTGGAAATCGTCGGCAAGAGACTTTTTTCTCTGAGGATGACTACTGCGTGTATCTGGAACTCATGGCGCAATGGTGCGGTCGTTTTGGTGTGGAAGTGTGGGCGTATTGTCTGATGCCGAACCATTCGCACCTGATTGTTGTCCCCCAAACAGAACACGGCCTTCGCCATGCCATTGGTGAAGCCCATCGGCGGTATACGCGACAAGTCAATTTTCGACAGGGTTGGCGAGGCCATCTCTGGCAGGGAAGGTTTGGATCTTTTCCAATGGATGAGAAATATTTGTTAACAGCCGCACGATATATCGAGCTGAATCCCGTGAAGGCTAGGTTAGCAATATCCCCGGAAGAATACCCCTGGAGCAGTGCTGCCGCTCATCTTGCCGGTAGCGATGACATCCTTGTAAAGACTTCGCCTCTTTTGAGAATGGTCCAGAACTGGCGGGAGTTTCTTTCGGAAGGGATCGAAACAATGGAAGCTGCGGAAAATGAACGACACGAGAGAAATGGTCGGCCCCTCGGAAGTGCAGGCTTTGTGGCGGACATGGAGGCAAAATTAGGGCGTACTCTTAGCCGCAAGAAACCTGGACCCCAGCGAATGACATCGGATAATTAAGTATGGTGTCCCCGGAATTGCCGGAATTGCCTGTCCCCGGAATTGCCCGGAATAGCATTATTACGTCATTCCCGTGAAAACGGGAATCCAGTCTTTTCAAGCAGTTTCAAGTGTCCTGGATACCCGCTTTCGCGGGTATGACGACTTTTTACGACTGCATCAGCTTTGGATTTTGTCAAGGATTAATCGTGATAGGTAAAATGCTCCGTCCATGAAAATCGTCGAGAAGACGTCGAACCTGCTGGTGTACGAGCAGCGGTCGTGGGCGTTCGGCGTGCTGTTCATCGTCGGCGGCGTCGTGTTCGCTGTACTGCTCGCCAACGACCCGGAAGCGAAGGCGTGGCAGGCGTGGGTCGCCGTCGTCGCATTCGCCGTGATAGGGTTGCTCCTCATCTGGCGCACCACCGTCGTGTTCGACCGCGGCGAGCAGATGGTGCACATCGAGCGGCGGCGGTTTGGCCGACGGCGGCGCGTCTCGGTGCCGTTCGCGGAGGTCGCCAGCGTTCGGCTCGATCTCGCCGTGGACGTAATTGAGACACCCGCGTGCTGGCGCGTGCTGCTCGTGCGGCGCGACGGTACCGCCGTGCCGCTGGACGACGCGTACACCGCGCCCGAGGAGCAGCA
>DATDON010000185.1:0-2077 GCA_035293225.1 Candidatus Manganitrophaceae bacterium | reverse complement strand
GGCCCCTTTTGTTGGCGGCGGTCCTCCTCGGAGTCAAACGGGTGATTCTGGAGCCGAATCTGGTCCCCGGCCTGGCGAACAAATTGATCGCGCCGATGGCGAATCTGGTGGTCGTCGCCTTCGATGAATCGCGCCCCTATCTTCGAACGAAGAAGGTTCAACGCCTCGGGGTTCCGGTCCGCCCGGAGATCCTTCAGGCCGCGCGCCGGGCGTCTTCTCATTTGAAGACCCTTCTGGTTTTGGGGGGGAGCCAAGGCGCCCATACGATCAACCGGGCGATGGTGGAGGCGCTTCCGATTCTGGAAAAAGAGAAAGGGGCGCTCCATATCATCCACCAGACGGGGAAGAGAGAGTGGGAAGAGGTCAAAGAGGCGTATTCGCGGCAGGGTCTTTCCGCGCGGGTGGAGCCGTTCATTCACGACATGGCCGGCGTCTACGCCGCGGCCGACCTGGTGGTGAGCCGGGCGGGGGCGGGAACCCTTTCGGAACTCGCGGCGATCGGAAAACCCTCCTTGCTGATTCCGTTCCCGTACGCCAAAGGGCACCAAGAAAAGAACGCCGCCGCGTTCGTCTCCTCCGGCGCGGCGGAGATGATTCCAGACCGGGATCTCACCGGGCGGTTGATCGCGGAGCGGGTCCTGGCGCTTCTCTTCGACGCGACGAAGCTCGCCCGGATGGGGGAGGCGGCGAAAGAGAGAGGACGCCCTCGCGCCGCGGAAGAGATCGTGAAGGCGTGTTACGCGTTGATCGGGGCCCCGCTGAGCGGGTTAAGCCATGTTTCGTAAAGTGCAGCATATTCATTTCGTCGGAATCGGCGGAGTGGGGATGAGCGGGATCGCGGAGGTCCTTCTGAATATGGGTTTTAAAGTGAGCGGCTCGGACCCATCCGCTTCGGAGCGGACGGCGCGGCTGGCGTCGATGGGGGGGGCCGTTTATAAGGGGCACGATCCGCGCCATATCGAAGGGGCGGGGGTCCTCGTCTACTCTTCGGCGGTTCCGCCCGACAATGTCGAGATTTTGGCCGCGAAAGAGAAAAAGATCCCGGTCATCCCCCGGGCGGAGATGCTGGCCGAGCTGATGCGGCTCCGGTATGGAATCGCCGTCGCGGGGGCGCATGGGAAAACGACCACCACGACGCTGATCGCCACCCTCCTCGCGCAGGCGGGCCTCGACCCGACGGCGGTGATCGGCGGAAAGGTGAACAGTTTCGGAGGCCACGCCAAAAAGGGGGAGGGGGATTTTTTGGTCGCCGAGGCGGATGAAAGCGACGGCTCTTTCCTGAAGCTCTCTCCGACCCTCGCGGTGGTCACGACGATCGACCGGGAGCATCTCGATCACTACAAGACCTTCGAGGCGATTCAGGAGATCTTTCTCGACTTCATCAACAAGGTTCCCTTTTACGGCCTGGCGGTTTTATGCGGCGACGAGAAGCCGATCGTCGATCTGATCCCCCGCGTCGAGAAGCGGTTTTTGACGTATGGAACGACGCCGGGGCTCGACTTGGTGGCGGAAGAAATCGCCTTTCATCCTTGGAAAAGCGTCTTCCGGGCCCGATTTCATGGAACCCCGCTCGGCGCGTTCGAACTCCCCGCGCCGGGGGTCCATAATGTCTTAAACGCCCTGGCGGCGATCGGCGTCGGGTTGGAGTTGGAGATCCCGGTTTCGACGATTCAAAAAGGGCTGGAAGGTTATCGCGGGGTCGAGCGGCGGTTTCAACTGCAGGGGGAGAAAAGCGGCGTCCTCGTCATCGACGACTACGGCCATCATCCCACCGAGATCCGGGCGACCCTCGCCGCGGCCCGACAGGGGTGGGGATGCGAATTGATCGTCGTCTTCCAGCCGCATCGATTCAGCCGGACGAGAGACCTCTTCGACGACCTGGCCGCGTCGTTCGGCCAAGCGGACCATCTGATCTTGACGGAGATTTATCCCGCAGGGGAGGCGCCGATTCCGGGAATCGACGGCGAAAAACTTTATCAAAAGGCGCGCGCCGTCCGGACCGGAAACACCTATTATATTCGAGAACGGTCGGAGATCGTCGGCGTCCTTCGAAAAATCGCCAGGCCCGGAATGATGG
>DATDON010000184.1:0-4351 GCA_035293225.1 Candidatus Manganitrophaceae bacterium | reverse complement strand
CGCCCCTTTTTTAGACTTGGCCTCGCTCCTCGTCGCGCGGCGGGGCGCTCCTCCGTCCGCCCCGGAAGCTTCCGCGAAACCCGCGCCCCGAACCCTTCCCGCTTCCGAATCCGAGGGTGGAAAAGGGTACGCGGTGGGACTGATCCGAATCGATCATCTGAAAGTGGAAGGACACCATTTTACGAATTTTAAAAGCGCCGCGCTCTATCGGGATCGGGCGCTCCAATTCCGGGAGGTGGAAGCGCAGGTGGAACAGGGCGCTTTGAAGATGAACTTCGCGCAGGTTTACTTTCGAAAAGAGGGAGGGGTTTCTCTGGCGATGACACCGACTTTATCCGATATCGATTTTGAAAAAACGCTGAAAGATTTCAACCCCCGGGAGGAGCGGCCCTTCATGTCCGGAAAACTATTATTGATGGGAGGGCTGAATACGGAGGGAAGAAATTTCGAAGAATTTAAAGACCATTTAAGGGGGAATTTAGCCGTTTTTCTCGAGAACGGAACGATTTACCGGTTTAAGACCCTTGCCCGTATCTTTTCGCTGATGAATATCAGGCGTCTTCCGAACCTGGAACTGAAGGGGATGCCGTACCGCGTGATCTCTTCAAAACTATCCATTCGAAAGGGGGTCGTCGATCTCCACGACACGGTGATGATCGGCCGCGACGTCCGGATGATCGCCGAAGGGAGCGTCGATCTGGCGAACAACCGGCTCCATCTGGAGATGGGCGTCCAGGTCTTCAAAGTGGCCGATGAACTGCTCCAGGAGATCCCGATCGCGGGATATCTCCTTCTCGGAGAGGATAAAATGTTTATCGCGTCCTATTTTGACGTGGAAGGATCTATCGACGATCCTTTCGTCAGGTTCCGCCCGCTTAAAACCATCCAAGAGGCCACGCTGAAAATTTTAAAACGGATCTTGACCTTCCCGCAAAAACCGAAAGCGTTCGTCGAATGAGAAAAGGCCCCACCCCTTACCGGGATGGAGTGGGTGGATCGGGCGCGACTTCCGCCAGGAGTTCAAGGCGTCCGGTCTGAGGAAACATATCGAACGGCTGAATCCTCTTTAAAGAATATCCGTGCGCCGACAATCTTCGGAGGTCCCGCGCCAGCGTCGCCGGTTCGCAGGAGAGATAAAAAATCTTCTCCGGCGCCAGGCGGACGATCCCGATCAGCGTCTTTTCCGCCGCCCCCTCCCGCGGGGGATCCAGAAACACCTTATTGTAAACCCTTCTCTCCCGGCCTTCCTTTTTGAACCAGCTTTCGGCGGAGCCGCAATGCAGAAGGACATTTCGGATCCCCGCGTTCTTTAAATTCCATCGGGCGTCTTCCACGGCGATCGGATTTTCCTCCACCGCCGCGACCGCTCCCGCCCCTTGAGATAAAAAAAGGGTGAAATTTCCGATCCCGCTGTAAAGCTCCAAAATGCGATCTCCCGCCGCCGGAGCGGCCCATTCAAAAACCGTCCGGATGAGCGCCCGATTGACCTC
Source organism: Candidatus Manganitrophaceae bacterium (assembly GCA_035293225.1). Taxonomy (GTDB): domain Bacteria; phylum Nitrospirota; class Nitrospiria; order SBBL01; family Manganitrophaceae; genus DATDON01. The sequence continues at coordinate 2,861 of DATDON010000184.1, read as the reverse complement.
CGGATTCACCTGGGAAAAGGATTGGTCGCTGATCCGAACCGTTTTATCTCCCAGCGTATGGAACAGATAATCTCTTCCGATCACGCGGCGCCCTCTTTTTGTATAAGCGATCAACCCCCGGAGGGGGAAGAGGCCCCCCATTTTCGCGTATAACGCCTCCAACTCTTTTAGATGGAACTTCTCTCCCCTGAGGATCAACAAAAATTCATCGCCCGGATCGGCGCCTTGCATCTCGATCTCTTCGAGATTCGGAAGGGGAACCTCTTTTTTGATGAAAGGGATGATCCGGTTCAAGGAGGGGATGAGAAGAGGACAGGCGTCGATCTCGACGATGTTGTGGCTTTTGCTTTGATAAAAGCCGATCGTTCCCCCCTCCGCCTTCAACCGGACTCGGGTCCGGTAATAAAAGGGATGGGGAGACGCGACGGCCGGCAGGAGATCGAATCGGGTGAGACGACCGATCCGCGCCAACACATCGCGAAGCGCGTCGGACTTGTATCGAACCTGCGCCGGCTCCGGAAGATTTTGAAGCTGGCATCCCCCGCACCGGGTAAAGACGGGACACAGGGGAGTCCTCCGTTCCGGCGCGGGCGCCAGAATCTCGGCGATCTCCCCCTTGGCGTAATCTTTACTTTCATGGGTGATCGTGACCGCCACCTTCTCGCCCGGAATCGCATAAGGGACAAAGATGACCCGGCCCTGATATCGGCCGAACCCTTCCCCTCCCTGCGCCAGTTTTTCAATTTGGAGTGTGATCCGTTCTTCAGACAAGTTTTTATACCAAGTTTCGAATAACCGGGCGTTCTACGAACCCGACCGAACCGGCAGGTTGATGACGAAGGTCGCTCCCGGCTCCTTCGCACTCTGATAAACGAGGGTTCCGTGGTGGCGGGCGATGATGTCGGCCGAGATGGAAAGACCGAGGCCGGTCCCCTTCTCTCCCTTGGTGGTAAAAAAGGGCTGAAAAATTTTATCGATATGCTCCGGGGGAACCCCCGGCCCGTTATCATGAAAGGTGATTTGAATGGAGGGTTTCAGGGCGCCCCCCTCTTCCCGCAAAATCCTCTTTGTGGACACCGTACACGTCCCGCCCCGCCCGTGATCCAACAGCGCCTGCTCCGCGTTCAACATTAAATTTAAAAACACCTGTTGAAGTTGATTAAAATCCCCCCAGACTTCGGAGTAAGAAGGATCAAACTGTTTGACCAGGCGCTGACCCTGCGCGTTCCATTCATAGGCGCGGAGGAGAAAGGTTTTATTTAAAACATCATGAATATCGATCCAACTTTTCTGCGGCTCCGAATGTCGGGCGAAGTGAAGGAGGTTCTCCATGACTCTTTTGGCCCGGTTCGCCTCCGCGTAAATTTTATTCAGATAGTCCCTTGTCTTCTCGTCGATTCCGGCCTGTCTTAGAAGGAGCTGCGTAAAACCAAGCACGCCGGCGAGGGGATTATTTATTTCATGCGCCACGCCGGAGACCAATTGCCCCACGGAAGAGAGCCGCTCGGCATGGAGCAACTGCTCCATCAGAATAGACTCTCTCGTGGCGTCTCTGAGAATATAGAGCGTCCCGCGCTCGTTTCCATCCCAATTTACGTAGACGAGGGCCTGGACGTCGACGTTTCTCTCCTCACGATCTTTTCGGCGGATTTTCCATCTCCGGACCGCCGGTCCCGGCTCTTTCGACTCCGGAAGAGAGACCATCTTTTCCATCGGCTCCCCCAGCGCCTCTTCGGATCGCCATCCCAAGAGCCGTTCCGCTCCGCCGCTCCAGTAGGAGATCCTTCCTTCAATGTCCGTAAAAATAAAGGCCTCATCCGAATATCGAAGGAGAAGGGATTGGAACAGAAGGGGGTCCCATTTGGGGCTCTCCTGCCGTCCGTATGAAACAGCCGGCCCCGCTTTTTTCTTTTTTCGGGGGAAAAGAAGGGAGGAAATTAACCACATCGATCCCGCGATCTCATTCCAAGCAAAATTGAACCGATCCATCATCATTTTGAAATCAGGCGCCCTCCTTATGAAAAGCGATAAAGATCCTCGGCCGTCCGCCGACCGTTTCATTATATCATTCCGACTCCCCCAATAGGAAGAAGTTCCGGCGCCCGGCCCGCGTTGATCCGGATTCTTCCCGTTTGGCGTAAAGCATGGTACAATGTTTTTACTTTTGGGCCCGAACTTCGATTAAAAATGCGGAAAAGAACATGGCGTTAAAATTCAGCGACCGCAAAGAGATCGATGTGAAACAAGTTCTAGAGCTTTATCGTAACACCGATTGGGCGAAAGATCGGACGGCGGAGGAGGCGAGGCGGGTTTTGTCTCAATCGAGCCTGGTCTTAAGCCTCTGGGACGGAGAGCGTCTGGTCGCCCTGGCGCGGGTGTTGACCGATTTTATTTTCCGCGCCGCGATTTACGACGTGATGGTCCGGCCGGATGCGCAAAGAAAAGGGATCGGCCGCCTTTTGATCGGCCGGCTTCTCTCCCATCCCTCGCTGAAGGAGGTGCCGGTTTTTCACCTGCTGACCAAAGATAAACGCCTCTTTTATGAAAAGCTCGGCTTCCTATCCACCGACAAACGGGGCTTGGACGCGATGGTCTACGTTCGGGAGACCAAAGTTAAAACGGGAGGCTGATTCATTCGAGAGGACGGATCTATTTTTATGTTTAATGAACGGGCGCGGGTGTGAGCGGGGGAGAGATGTCGAATCGCGCCGCATACCTTTCCCTCGGCGCCGCTTCCATTTTTTGGGGAGGCTCCGTTATTGCTCAGAAGTGGGGGGTGACTTACTTCCCGCCTCTGTTCCTCGCCTTGGCGCGCGGGACGGGGGCGACCCTTCTTCTGATTCCGATCTGGCTGAGCGACC
>DATDON010000183.1:0-8392 GCA_035293225.1 Candidatus Manganitrophaceae bacterium | reverse complement strand
CCTGAATCGAAACGAGGTGATGTTCATGGCCCAGTTCCAAGATCTCATCGACTTTTCCCCCGCGCCGAACCTCGATGTATTCGGGCGGCTCGATCCGAAGAAGGCGACCGAGCAGGAGGTTCGCGGGGAGAAGGTCTTCTTCGGGAAGGGGCGCTGCGTCGAGTGTCATCAACCACCCTTTTACACCGATAACCTGATGCATGATCTTCAGGTCGAGCGTTTTTACAAGGGACGGGCCGAGGGGGCGATCAAGACCTTTCCGCTCCGGGGGATCAAAGACTCTCCGCCGTACCTCCACGACGGGCGTCTCTTGACGTTGGAAGATACGGTCGAGTTTTTCAATCTGGTGACCGGGACTCAACTCACCGAGGAAGAAAAGAAAGACCTCTCGGCCTTTTTGAGGGCGCTTTAACCTGTATGGTAAGGGAGAGGATCTTCCGCCTGGATTCCGGGGGCGCCATACTTAATTCTTGATTCTTCTTCCCTTTTTTCTGGAGACTTACATGACAAATCTGGAACGAGTCTATGAATTCTTGGACCCCATCAGCCCCCCGGACTTGCGGGACTTGATCGTCAGGGCCGGCGATATCTTGGCGAAAGCCGCCATCAAGTCCCCAGTGATCGCCAAGGCCATGAGAGGGATACATGCCCAGATACCAGGCCCCATGGTCAAGGGAAAACAACTCGCGCTTTACGAACGGATGCGGGGAATCGGCGCCAACCTGTACATGCCCGATGTCCACGAGCCTGTGAAACTGCTCCTGGCGGTTCTGTACCTAAAGGCAAAGATGGCCATGCAACGGTCCAAGGGCGAGATTTCTCCCAACGACCTCGCGAAAAAACTTGGCAAGGCGCATGGCCGACCGGAGATCCTTAACCAGGAGTTCCTGGGCGAACTGCTGGTCGAGACAAGTATCCGCGCCGCCCGAGACCCTGCCTTCGCACGGCAACTCGAGGACGCGGTGGCTGAGATTCGAACCGCGATCCCCGTCTTCGAGCAGCAGATGCAAAGCACGGGGAACGCCGTCACAGACGAAGGCGTCTGTATTATTTGCAGGGAAGATCCCGAAACGGGTGAGGTGATTTGCGGCGAGGGGAAGAAATGGGTCTGCTGGATCATCATTATCATCGTGATCATTATCATCATTCTCTAGCAGGCTGTTGAAAAACTCTTGATCTATCATTCCCGAATGTTTAATCGGGAATCCAGCTTGTTTAAAATCAACAACTTCTGGATTCCCGCTTCCGCGGGAATGACGGCCTGGCGCATAAATACACCCTTTTTTAATAGGGGAAAATATGGAGACATTTTCCGCATTTTTACGAAATTGACGTAATAGGGAAGTGTGACTCTATTATTCCGATGGGGAAAACAGTCCGGCTCGACTCCAAGACCCTCCAATTCGAACCGAATCAGGAGATGGAGGCCAATGCGACGTATCAGGTCACCCTTTTGGCGATCCGGACGAAGAAAGGCGAGGAAATGAAGCAGAGTCCTCTTCGGCTGGTCTTTTCAACCCTCACGCCAAGAAAACAAGCGGACAACGCCGACGCCTAAGTACACGTTTTTATAAATTCGATCGCGTATTTATTCTACTGTCATTGCGAGCGACCAACGGGAGCGCGGCAATCTCGCCGTGAGATTGCTTCGCTAACGACGCTCGCAATGACACCCATGGTAATACGTCACCGTAATTGTGAATTAGAGCACTAAGGTTTTCATAAAAACGTTAAGGTTTGCCTTTGGAACCGGGTCATTCCTGTCGCGGAGCGCTTTCGAAACAGAAATAATGGAGGGCCGGGCCCCGGAAAAGAGGACTATACTCTGTCTTGTTGAATTCGGGGGGGTTCCAAGTATCGGTTCATTTTTTGGACCCATTCATTGAAAATGTTTTTGAAGGTGTTGGAGAGGGGGTCCCCCCGGACCACGTCGGCGTTCTTGGGATTCGTCGGTTTTCCATTCTTCATGAGGGTATAATGGAGATGCGGACCGGTGCTCAGGCCGGTCGAGCCGACGCGCCCGATGATCTCTCCCTGATCGACCTTTTTCCCCTTTTGAATCCCTTTTCCATAGCCCGAAAGGTGGCCATAGAGGGTGCCGTATCCGTTTCGGTGGCGGACGATCACCGCCTTTCCATGACCGCCGTTCCAACCGACAAAGGTGACGACCCCTTCAGCGGCCGCCATGACCGGGGTCCCATACGGCGCCGCATAATCGATCCCCAGATGGGGTCGGCTGACCTTTAGGATGGGATGAAGCCGCCGCGTCGAAAAGCCCGAACTGATATAACGATAACGCAAGGGAGATTTTAAAAAGGCCTTTTTCAATGAGCGTCCGTTTTCATCATAATAATCCCCTCCGGCGCTCTCCGTTCCTCCATCGAGAGAAAAATAATAGGCGCGATAGGGCCTTCCCTCATTGACGATCTCGGCCGCCAATATCTTCCCGGATCGAAAAATCTCTCCCTCTTTCTTATAAACTTCATAGACGACCTGGAATCGATCTCCGGTCTGTATCTCCGCGCTGAAATCCATATCCCAGGCGAAGATATCGGCGAGATCGAGGATCACTTCCGCCGGTATATCGGCGCGAAGGGCCGATTCAAAAAGGGTGTCCGATATCACCCCGCCGGCCGTCGCGATCTCCCGTTCCAGAGCGGCTTTCTCTTCAATGGCGAGGAATCCCTGTTCGGATCGTTCGATCTTTAAAGAGCGGAGGGGATCGATCTCGTATAAAAGCCCGGCGATCGTCTGGGGCGCCTCTTCGAAGAAAATTTTTATCTTCCGGCCCGGTATGACCCTTCTAAGATCGTAAATTTTGCGGGCCGCCTTGAAGATGCCGAAACCTTCCTCCGCCGAAACTCCCAAAAGCGTCAGCACGCCGAAGAGGGAGTCTCCCGATCGAAAAGTATGCTCGACGACTTTTAATTTGTTCTCAATCGGAGCGGCGGAAGCGGTCTCCGGAGCGCTCTCTTCTTCGATTTCAGGGGGGAAATGAACCGACGCGTTGTTCCACCAGGACGCGCCGGCGTAAAGCGTTCCGAAAAGTAAAATCAATCCAACCCCCATCCCCATTCTCTTCATCAAGCGCCTCACCCAGTAGAATATCAATCGAAATCGAGCGTTTCTCTCTCCAGCCTCATTCCGGACCGGAAACCTCGCTCTAACCGGCGAAAGTTTACCACAAAAAACGAAAAATAAAAAACGTTTTCTCGCGGAAAGAGCCCGTTGCGCAGGTAGCGCGGCTTTTTATCTTTGAATCGGCGGAGTCGTTTTGGAAATGGAACCGTCAATTTCCGGCGACGGTCATTTTAGCGATTTTCAAGGTGGGGGCGGCGGTCTTGCGCGAGACGTCGAGGTCGTTCCCGATCATCTCGATTTCCCGGAACATCTCCTTGAGATTTCCGGCGATGGTGATCTCTTCCACCGGATAGGCCAGCTCGCCGTTCTCGATCCAGATTCCGACCGCGCCGCGCGAATAGTCTCCGGTGACCAGGTTGACGCCGAAACCGATCAGCTCGGTCACATAGAGCCCCGACCGGACCGACCGGATGATCTCTTCCGGAGTATGCTTCCCCGGAATCAAATGAAAATTGGCCGTCGCCACCGAGGGGGGATCGCCCGTCCCCCGGGCGGCGTTCCCGGTGGAGGGAAGGCCGAGTTTTTTCCCGGAGTAGGTGTCGAGGAGATAGGTCTTGAGGACCCCCTTTTCGACGACGGTCTTTTTATACGAAGGGAGGCCCTCGCCGTCGAACGGTTTGGAGCCGAGGCCGGAAGGGAGGGTGGGATCGTCATAGACGGTCACCTCTTCAGAGGCGACGCGCCGCCCCAATTGATCGACCAGAAAAGAGGTTCCTTTATAAATCGAATAGCCGGACGCCGCCGAGGCAAGATGACCCAAGAGAGACGCCGCGATTTCAGGATCGAAAACCACCGGAACCTGCTGCGTGGCGACTTTTCTCGCGCCGAGCCGGCGAAGGGTCCGCGACGCCGCCTTCCGTCCGACCGACTCGGCCGATTCCAACTGGCGGAACTTTCTGCGGGAGGAATACCAGTAGTCCCGCTGCATCCGGCCGTCCTCTGTCGCGATCGGAACGACCGATAAGGAGGCGCCGGAGGCTTGAAACGATCCGTTAAAACCGTTGGTGGCGCTGTAAAGGACGGTCGTATGGTAGTGGCTGAAATCGGCCCCCTCCGAATTGTTGATACGGGGGTCTTGTTCCAGCGCCGCCCGCTCCGCCCGCTTTGCGATCTCTATTTTTTCCTCGATCGAGAGGCTCCCGATCTCGGAGTCAACCAGGTCGAGATCCGGAAAACGCTTTGCGAGCGATTCGGAGGAGGGGAGGCCGGCGTATTCGTCTTCTTCCGCGATCTTCGCCAGGGCGCAGGTCTCTTCCACGAGGCGGTCGAGCGAGGCCGGGCTGAAGTCGGATGTGGAGGTGATCGCCGATCTCTTTCCGAAGAAGAGCCGTAGACCGAGATTTTTCCCGCGGGCGTTACTGATCTTTTCGACCTCTTTAAGACGCACTTGGGCCGAGAAGGAGTCCCCCTCCATGACGAGGATATCTCCCCCGGTCGTCCCTCCGCGAGCCGCTTTTTTCAATAAATCCCGGGCCTGATCCAGATCAAACTGCATGATGACTCCAGGAAATAATCGTTAAACGTTATACGTTATTCGTTAATCGGGAAGAAAAGTTTTTACGTTTTACGTTTAACGAATAACGATTAACGTTTAACGTTTTTTACCCTGCGGTTCCCCCCACCGTCAGCTCTGAAATCTTCAGGGTCGGAAGGCCGACCCCGACCGGCACGCTCTGGCCGTCTTTGCCGCAGGTCCCGACCCCTGAATCGAGGGAGAGATCGTTTCCGACCATCGTGACGCGGGTCAAGACCTCCGGTCCCGAGCCGATCAGCGTCGCCCCCTTCACCGCCTTTCCGATCTTTCCGTTTTCGATGAGGTAAGCTTCGTTCGCCGAAAAGACGAACTTTCCGGAGGTGATATCGACCTGGCCGCCGCCGAATGAGACGGCGTAAAGCCCTCTTTTCACCGACCGGATGATCTCCTCCGGCGAAGACTCTCCCGCCAGCATGAAGGTGTTGGTCATTCTCGGCATCGGGCTGTGGGCGTAGCTCTCCCGCCGGCCGTTTCCGGTCAACGGCGTCTTCATGAGGGTCGCGTTGAGGCGATCCTGGAGGTAACCTTTCAATATCCCCTTTTCGATCAAGACGGTCCGGCTCGTAGGGGTCCCCTCGTCGTCGCAGTTTAGGGAGCCGCGGCGAAAAGGGATCGTCCCGTCGTCGATAATCGTGCAAAGCTCCGAGGCGACCCGCTGGCCGACCCTGCCTGAAAAGGCCGATGTCCCCTTTCGGTTGAAATCCCCTTCCAGCCCATGCCCGATCGCCTCATGCAACAAAATGCCGGGCCAACCGGGGCCGAGCGCCACCTCCATCGTTCCGGCGGGAGCGTCCACGGCGGAGAGGTTTAAAATCGCCTGGCGGGCCGCTTCTCGCGTGTATTGCTCGAACCGCCTCTCTCCCTTTCCTTCTTCAAAGTCATCGAAGAAATAATCGAACTCTTTTCGCCCCCCGCCGCCGAAGCTTCCGACCTGCCGGTTCCCCCCCTCTTCGGCGATACAGGTGATGCTTAAACGGGAGAGGGGGAGGATATCGCCGACGACGGTCCCCATCGAGGTCGCGATCAAAACGATCTTATATTCACTGCTGAAAGAGGCCATGACTTTTTTAATTCGGGGGTCGCAGCGCCGGGCCAATCGGTCCATCTCCCGGAGAAGCGCGATTTTTCTCTCCACGGGAACGTCGATCGGAGGGGTTTTAACCGGATAAAGATTCCGCGACGGCGTTCCGGCCGGTTGAAGGGGGACCTTCCCCGATTGCCCGCTCTCTTCGGCGATGTAACGGGCCGTTTTGGCCGCGGTGAGAAGTTGATCGGTCGTGATATCATCGGAGTAGGCGTATCCGGTTTTATCCTGCGCGACGGCGCGGGCGCCGACCCCCTGCGAGATGTTTTTCGAAATTTTTTTGACGATCCCTTCTTCCAGGCTGATCGATTCGCTCGTCCGATATTCGAAGTAAAGATCGGCGTAATCGATCTTCTTCCCCAAAAGTCGCCCCATCGCCGACTCCAGTGAAGAGAGAGAGAGATCGTACCTTTGCAAAAAAAACTGTTCCGGTTTTTCGACCGTCACTCCCATGCCCGCTCCCGTTTACTTTTTATAAAGTTCAAGATAAACTTCAAGATTCCTCTGTTTGATTGTACCTGAGACCGGAGCCGCGTTCAAGAAGGATGTTTCCCCAATCGCTCGAGGCGCTTTTGCTTTCGCGCCAAGGCCTCTTGATGCCGTTTTTTTTCCTCTTCATCGGCTAAAATAAGCTTCGGAATCGGAACCGGCCGACCGGCCGGATCGACCGCGACGTAGGTTAAAATGGCGCTGCTCGTATGAACCCGCTCCCCGGTCAGGCCGTTTTCCGAATAGACTTCGACCCCCACTTCCATCGAACTGGTCCCCGCATAATGGAGTTTGGCTTTCAAAACGACCAGATATCCAAGTTTGATCGGCGCATGAAAATCGAGCCCTTCCATCGATGCGGTGACGATCGGCTTCCGGCTGTGCCGATTCGCCGTAATCGCCCCGACCAGATCGATCCAATGCATCAGGGTCCCCCCGAGGAGGTTCCCCAGCATATTCGTATCGTTCGGCAGGACGATCTGGACCATCTCCGTCTGCGAATCAGCCACCGTCTTCTCATTTTTCATGTAGATACACAGCTCCGCTTCTATGCGGTGGTCGCCCCGCCGCAGAGATTGATCGCCTGCCCGGTCATCGCCTGGGATGCGTCCGACGCCAGGTAAGTCGCCAGCTCGGCGACCTCGGCCGTCTCGGTAAAACGTTTCATCGGAATGGCCGAGGTCGCCTGTCGACGGACCTCCTCGATCGACAAATCCGCCGCTTCCGCCCATTCCCGCAATCCTTGTCGCGCCATCTCGGTCTCCACCCACCCCGGACAGATCGCGTTCACCGTGATCCCGCGGGAGACCACTTCGAGGGCCAACGCCCGAGTAAAACCGATCAAGCCGTGCTTCGACGCGCAGTACGCGGTGTAGCCGGCGACGCCGAACTTTCCAAGAACCGAGGAAATATTGATGATCCGGCCGTGGGATGGGTCCTTCATGTTTTTGAGAACCGCCCGGGTCATGTAATAGACTCCGGTTAAATTCGTCTGGAGGATCGCCGTCCAACGGTCGTCGCCCGGCTGATCGATCGGGTTTTGCCCGGAGACCCCCGCGTTGTTCACCAAGATATCAATCGGTCCGAAAGACCGAACCGTCTCCGCGACAAATCGCTCCACCCCTTCTTTTTGCGTCACATCGAGAGGAAGGGCGATCAGAGAGCCTTTTCCTTTTTGGAGTTTTTCTTCCATCTTTTTGTAATGATCCCGGTTTCTTGATCCGATGACGACCCGGGCGCCCTCCTCCAAAAAGGCGCGCGTGATCGCCTCCCCGATTCCGGTTCCGCCGCCCGTCACCACCGCGACCCTCTCCTTCAAACGCATTTTAAAATCTCCAAATAAACAAAGGCTTTTATGCTAACACATCTTGTTTTCTTTTCAAATAGCCTAAATGGTATAAGATGATATACGAAAAGGGGTATCAATGATCGGTTTCGGCGCCCTCATCCGGAGCAAAATTCTATCTTATTGTTTTTCAAGGCTTAAAATATAAAATTTTTCAGAAAGAGTCGGCATGTTCTTTGCATTTTAATATACGCTTGTTATTTAACCACCATACATGGAGGAAAATAGATGAAAAAAATCACGATGTTTCTCGCTGCGATCCTGGTCGCGGTCAGCTTTGTCAGCGTCAGCTTTGCGGGTGGAGCCCATAAAGTGACCGGGGAAGTGGTCAAAGCCGAAGGTGAATTGGTTGAAGTAAAAGACGAAAAAGGAAAGATTCACAAACTTCATGTGAACAAGGCGACAAAACAGACCGGTGAAATCAAGACCGGAGCGAAAGTCGAAGCTGAAATGACCGAAGAGGGTCATGCCAACTCCATCGCCGTAAAAGAGGCGATGAAAAAATAGCGAACGTATTTGATCTCTTTTTAAACGCCTCTCCATCAATCGATTTGTATGGAGAGGCGTTTTTTTATCTTTTTGGCGTCGGCCTCGCCGCTTTTACACAAAATTAAAGATTTCTCTGAGATCGGAGATCCGGACCATTTCTTTTTCATCGACATGGCGATCGCTTCGATCGATGAGAAGGGGGATCATCCCGGCGATTTTCGCCCCTTCAACATCATGGCGGAGATGGTCCCCGACATATAAAGAATCGGCGGGGGAAACGCCGGCGTCCTTGAGCCCGCTTCTGAAGATT
>DATDON010000182.1:0-2859 GCA_035293225.1 Candidatus Manganitrophaceae bacterium | reverse complement strand
GGGGTTCGCCCTCTCCGCCATGAAGGCCTATCCGGTCCACCGGGAGGCCCGCTCTCTCGCGGTGGCCGATTTTGACGGGAACGGCGCCCTCGACATCGCCGTGGCCAACCCCGGATCAGCTCTCAAGGAAGACGGGGCCGTCTCCCTCTTTTTGGGAGACGGAAGAGGGGAGTTCAAATCTACTATACATCCGTCTCCTTCCCCCTCCGGCGGAGGACAAAAGGAGGAGGGGCTGCTGGCGCCCCAGGGAATCGCGTCGGCGGACTTCGATGGAGACGGGCGGCCCGATCTCGTCGTCGCCAACCGGCCGGTGAGAAAGAACGGTCAACTCACGATTCTCTATAATGACGGCGCGGGGCGTTTTTCGCTCGGCCGCAGTCAGATCCTTCCTCTCGGCCCCAGGAGCAAGGTTTCGACCTTGAGCTTCCAGCCCCTTGTCTCCGCCGACCTCAATGGGGATGGGGCGCCGGACATCGCCGTGGCGAATAACGACGCCAATACCGTTTCGGTCTTTTTCAATATGCGGCGGCCTTCATAGAGCGCCGGCGGAATTGATCGCCATCGTTCGCCGAAACCATCACGCAATTTCATAGATTGGATCGATGTAAAAAATGAAAAAATCGCAGGAACAGGATGGGACACTGCATGTGCTGCATGTGAACGATTTGGGGAAAAAGAAAAAACGGTGGAGAGGCGCCTTTCTCTTCTCCGTGGTGATCCCGGTCTTCGCCGTCACCGGCTACCTGTTGCTGGTGGGGCTCCCGAAGATTTCACTCGTCTCGCAGCCGCTCGAGAGAGAGCTCAGGAGAAGGACGGTGCGGGAGCCGCTGCAGGCGTCCAAAATCGTCGTAAACCCGCAGAACACGCAAGTTGTTTACGCCTCCAGCCATTTCTACGGGATGTGGAAAAGCGTCGACGGGGGCGCCGAATGGAGACATTCGATGAAAGGGCTCGGCACCTCCGACGTCTACAGCATGGCGATCCATCCCCAGAATCCCGATATCCTCTTCGCCGCCACCACCGGAGGGGGAATTTTTCGGAGCATGGACGCCGGGGAGACTTGGATCGAGGAGTCAAACGGCCTGACCGACGCGCACGTCGAAGAGATCGCTTTTGATCCCGCGGAGCCGAACACCCTCTACGCCGTGACCCTTCGCGAAGTTTTCAAAAGTTCGGACGGCGGCTTGACCTGGAAACGGGCCTTCGAGGAAAATCGATGGGTGATGGAAAGAACCTATATGAAGAACCTGCTGGTGGCGCGGCCGCCCGGCGCCTCCGATCCGATTATATTTATTGGGACCCCCGCCGGCGGTTTCCGGCGCGGCGAAAAAGAGGGGGATTGGGAGCCGCTCGAGAAAAAGCTCCAAGGCGCCAAGGCCAGCTCCTTCGCCTATGATCCGCGCGACAAGGCGATTTACGCCGGGACGATGGCGAAGAAAGGATTTTACAGGAGCCTTGATGGCGGCAAGACATGGGAGCTGCTTGGGACCCCTCCGGCCCTTTTCGTCCATCGGATCGTTCTCGATCCGACGAACGCCAAGGTCATCTACATCGGCAGCAAGGGGGACGGCGTCTATAAGAGCGAGGATGGCGGAAAGAGCTGGAAATCGATCAGCGCCGGCCTGAAAGATAAGACGATCAAAGCCTTGGCGGTTGATCCCAAAAATCCCAAAAAGCTCTATGCCGGGACCCCTTCCATGTTGGCGGTCTCCTCCGATGGGGGAGAGTCCTGGAACCCCGTGACCCTCAAACTCCCCAGCTATATGGCCGTGGTGGACGCCCTCTCTTACGTTAAAAAAGCGCCCGCGGGCGCCCCTCCCCCCCCTCCCGCGCTGGAGACAAGATGTAACGAGTGCCACGGGTGGACCGATCCGCTTCTCGATTATAAACCGGCCGCCTACTGGCGGGTCTCGCCGACCCATCGCGACTGGCAGGAAACGGTCGATCGGATGGGCCCGATGGCCCGGCCGTCCGCCACTCCCGAAGAGAAGGCGGCGATCCTGGCTTACCTGAACACCTACTTTGGCCCTAAAAAGTGACTTCGGTTCAAGTCGTGATGAAAAACCGGAAAGTCGCGGCGATTCTTTTCGTTCTCGCGCTCTTCGCGTCCCCCCTCGCCGCCCAAGAAAAAAAACCGCTCCCTCCTTTTATTCACAACAGCGGGCTATTGGTCCATCCCAAAAACCCCGCCGTTGTTTACGCCTCCTTTTGGATCTACGGCGTTTATAAAAGCGAAGATTATGGAAAGAGTTGGCGCCCCGTCAATAAGGGTTTTAAAAACACCAGCGTCTATAATTTGGTCATCCATCCCCGGGACCCTCGGATTTTATACGCGGGGACTCATGCCGGAGGGGTCTATAAGACGATCGACGGGGGGGGAAGTTGGATGGAGGTGAACAAAGGCCTGACGACCGGCACGATCTGGGATCTGGCCATTGAACCCCAGAGGCCGCAGACCCTTTACGCCTTAACCTCCCTCGGCCTCTTTAAAACTGTCGATGGCGGGGAGCGGTGGACGCGTCTCCCCGGAGAGCTTCCCGGCCCCCCGCCGGACCAGCAGATGACCCTCTTCACCGTCCCCTCCCCGTTCACGATTTACCTTCAAAACGGCGGGCTCCTTTTCCGCTGGATGGGGGAAACCCCCGCCTCTCCTTCCGCGTGGTCTCCCCCTCTCTTGAAGGAGGTGACAACGATCAGGGCCAAGCCGTTCGCTTACGACGCGAACGCCGTCGCGATTTACGCAGGGACCGGAAATGGTCTCTTTAAGACGACGGATGGGGGAGCCCATTGGACGCTTCTTTCCACGGAGCCGAAATTACCCTCCTGGATTGTCCTCGACCCTTCGCATTCCGAAATTAT
>DATDON010000181.1:0-2383 GCA_035293225.1 Candidatus Manganitrophaceae bacterium | reverse complement strand
GTGGACGCGCTGATCCATGTCGTCCGCTGTTTTGAGGATCCCGAAATCGTTCATGTCAGCGGCGCGGTCGATCCCCAGCGCGATATCGAAATCATCGAAACCGAGTTGATCTTGAAAGACCTCGATTCGGTCGAAAAGCGGACGGCCCGGACGGAAAAAAAGGCGAAATCTGGGGACAAAGAAGCGATCCGTGAAATGGCGCTGCTCGCGCGGCTGAAAGAGGCCCTCTCCAAAGGGATATCCGCCCGTGCGGTTTCGGTCGCCGAAGCGGAGGCTCCTTTTTTAAAAGAGATGGCGTTGCTGACGGCGAAGCCGATCCTCTATGTTGCGAATATCCCGGAAGAGGATGTGGTGAAAGGGAACGCCTATTCCGAAAAGGTGTCTGAAATCACCCGGCGTGAAGGCGCCGGAAGTTTGGCGATCAGCGGAAAGATCGAATCGGAAATCGCCCTGCTGCCGCCGGAAGAGGGAGCGCTCTTTTTGAAAGAGATCGGCCTGGCGGAGCCGGGCTTGAACCGGCTGATCCGCGCCTCTTACCGTCTGCTCGGTCTGATCACCTTCTTTACGGTGGGGGAGGACGAAGTCAAAGGATGGACGATCCATCAAGGAACGCCGGCGGTTCAGGCTGCGGGGAAGATCCACTCGGATATCGAGCGGGGTTTCATCCGCGCGGAGGTTTTCCGGTACGAAGATTTGATCCGATTCGGCGCGCCGCAGGCGATTAAGGAGAAGGGACTCCTCCGCCTGGAGGGAAAGGACTATAGGGTCCAAGACGGAGATTGCGTTTATTTCCGGTTTAACGTCTGAGGCCGGCTCCAATGGTTTTCGTTCTACCTCAAACCATTTCCCGTAGTTCATTGACTCGTCGAGCCGAATATGATAAAACAAATGCGCTGATGGAGCGCTGAAAATTTTAAAACCCTCGCTCTAAAGTTCATGACCTCCTGGGAATGGTTGGAGGTAGAACGAAAACCATGTTTTAGGGCTGTCATCCGTGAGGAGAATGCAATGAACGCGTATGAAACGATTTTTATTGTAAAGTCTTCGCTCGCCGACGAAGAGATCGCCAAAGTAATGGAAAAAATTAAAGGGGTCGTTCTGCGGGGAGGAGGAGAGGTGGCGGTGATGGAAAACTGGGGCAAAAAGAAGCTCGCCTATGAGGTGCGAAAGGAAAAAAAAGGCGCCTACATCATCGCGCACTTCAAGGGAACCGGCGCCACCGTTTCTGAATTGGAACGGAACTATCGCTTGGATGAATCGATCATCAAATTCATCACGTTGAAGATAGAGCCTGAGAAACTCGGAAAGACCCTTCCCCCCCGGGATGAGAAAACGGTTTCATTCCGTGAGAGAGGGGAGGGGATGGGAGAGAGAAAATACTAAGAGGTTCCGCGGTCGCCTTATCTTTTGCCGTCGTCAGATCATTATCTGCGGAACGAGGAGCGTGAAATGGTCAGTTTCAATAAAGTGATTTTAATCGGAAACCTCACCAAAGATCCGGAGATCCGTTATACCCCGAGCGGAACCGCCGTCGCCAGTTTCGGCCTCGCGGTCAATCATCGTTACAAACAGGGGGAGGAGATGAAAGACGAGGTCTGCTTCATCGACATCGTCGTGTTCGGAAAACAGGCCGAAAACAGCGGCCAATATCTTTCAAAAGGGCAAGGGGTCATCGTCGACGGACGGCTCCAACAGAGAAGATGGGAGACCGAAGACGGGCAGAAGCGAAACAAACACGAAGTCGTCGCCCAGTCGATCCGTTTCCTCCCGAAGCGCCAGGCGGTCGCCGAGGGGTTGGATAAGGGAGGATTGCCGGAGGAAGAAGGGGGAGACGACGTCCCATTTTAAATTTCTAAGCGCGCGGCAAAGGGAGCGGGGGCACAGGGTGGGACACCGCACGGGCCCCCACATATAAATATCCCCCCCCCATATCCACATATAATGAGGAGATAGAGTGGAAATGAAATATTTTCAACGAAGGCGCGTCTGCAGATTCTGCACGGAAAAGAAGGAGAGCATCGATTACAAGGAGGTACAGACCTTAAAAGGGTTTCTGACGGAGCGCGGCAAAATTATTCCGAGACGCATCTCGGGAAATTGCGCGGGGCACCAGCGGCAGCTGACGACCGCCATCAAGCGGGCCCGGAATATCGCGTTCCTGGCCTTCGCGGAAGAGCGATAAATTCCAACTTCTACGAATCTTGGGTCGCTTTTTAATTTTTTTTTTAAAAAAATATATGCCGGAGAAACATCTTGATATTCCCTTAGCGACTTCACTATAGTTCGGGTCTGCGGTATTATCCTGGTCTCGCACAAGGAGGGATCGTGAAGTATCTTCGGAGGGGTCCCCGGCTTGTTCTCCTCGGTTTTCTCCTCTCCCTGG
>DATDON010000180.1:0-5732 GCA_035293225.1 Candidatus Manganitrophaceae bacterium | reverse complement strand
CTATAAAAGCGCCGATCAGGGAAACAGTTGGACGGCGATGAATATCGAGCTTCCCGTCGGAGAGGTCCAGAACCTGGCCGCCGATCCGAACCGTCCCGGGACCCTCTACGCGGCGATCTGGCGGGAGGGGATCTATCGGAGTTTGGATGGCGGCGGAAGTTGGCGCGAGGAAAATGGGCCGCCCGATGTTCCCAATCAGCCTTCTCAGAAAGTTTCGAAGTTCATCAATACTTTCGTTTTGGACGCGGGCCAGTCTCCGCCACGCCTCTTCGCCGGGACGACGGGGGAAGGGGTCTATGAAGGGGTCGAAGTGGGCGGCCATCTCTCCTGGACGCCTCGCGCGTCGAATCTGCCCGGAAGCGGCAGCGTCCTGAGCCTGGCGATCGTTCCGGGGGCGCCGCCGGCCCTCTTCGCGGGGTCATTCCAAAATGGGATATTCAAATTGCCGATGGACGACGCCTCCCTCTCCGCCTCCGCCTGGACGCCGGCCAGCGCCGATCTTTCGGACAAAAGCGTTTTCGCGCTGGCGGTCCATCCGCAGCTTTCCTCCGTCCTCTTCGCGGGGACGTCGAACGGCGTTTATAAGAGCGGGGACGCCGGCGCGAATTGGACCCTTTCGGGGCTTGAGAACATCGATGTCCACTTTATCGCTTTCGATTCGACGACCGCGGCCAATCCGGCCCTCTACGCCGGGACGTCGGCGGGGGTTTATAAAAGCGTCGATCTGGCCGCCGCGTGGACCCATCTCGACGACGGCATGACTGCGCCGGTCTTTTCCATCCTGGCCGATCCGACGCAAAACAATATCATTTACGCCGGGACGATCGTCTCCGGCGTTTACAAGCGGACCGACTGAAATGAATAACCGGGGATTCACCTTCTTGGCGGTGATGTTCGCCGTTGTTCTGATCGGAACGGCGATGAGCGTCGCGGCGAAGCAGTGGGGGACGGTGGTGAAGCGCGAAAAAGAGGCGGAGCTTCTCTTTCGCGGCCTGGCGATCAAACGGGCGATCGCGCTTTACTACAACACCAGCCGCCCCGGCCTGAAGCAGTATCCGAAATCTTTGGAGGATCTCGTCAAAGATCCCGGTTCCCCGACCGTCCGCCGCTATTTAAGGAAGGTCTATCCCGATCCGATCACGGGAGGGGAGTGGGTTCTCCTGAAGGACGCCAATGAGCGGATCAAAGGGGTCCATAGCGCCAGCGAGGAGGCCCCGCTGAAAATGGGAGGTTTTCCGGAAGAGCTGAAGGAGTTTGAAGGGAAGGGGAGATATTCCGAATGGGTATTCGAATTCGCCCCCCAGCCCGCCATCCCCGGACAGCAAAACCCGCCCGGAGCGCGCCCCCCCGCTGAAGGAGCCGTCCCGCCGTCCTGAATCGGTTTCGAACGGACGATCCTCCATGATTTGTTTCAGGTCTTGTAGGGGCGATCCGATGTGATCGCCCTGAATTTTGAATGGACCGCCCTGTGGGTTCGGGGGAAGGGATCGGATCGCGTTAAAACGTCAGGACCGTATCGGCCTCGTCCATCTCCTCCAGCAGGAACGAGGTCAGGCCGCGCGCCTCGTCGATTTCCGGAATGAGGTCGTCCGGAGTCAGGCCGCAGAGGGCCATCGACGACGTGCAGGCGTAGAGCTTCACATCTCCCTGGGATTTCACGTCGCGGATCGCCTTTTGCAAATCGACCATCCCGGTCGATTGATAATTCTTTTTCAACTCCGCCTCGACGCCGGCGTAGACCTCCGAGAAGTTCAGCTCGGAAATCATTTTTTTGGAGAGTTTATAGACCGCTTCATCCCGAAAGAAAATCCGGACAGACATCTCGCAGACGGCGGCCGCCATCACCATCGTCAGGACGGTCACGATGGCGTTATGGGTTCCGCGGGTGACGATGATCGCCATCTTTTTCACTTCAAGCCGCCCTTTTCGATAAAGATTTTCACCAGGCCGTCGATGTCTTCCACCCCGACGATCGGGTGGTTGAATTTTTTGGTCCAGGCGGCGATTTCACGGTGTTGGAACCGGTTTCCGTGAACCTCCAATATTTTTCCCTTTTCCATTTCGGCGAGGGTCGCCCGGATCACTCCCAGGCTGCGGCAATCGATCGGGTTGAAATATTCTGTGACGTTTAACACGCGGTCGGATTTCTTACCAGACAAGGACGCTGTCGTGCTCCTCCAAGAACCGGATCGATTCGTCCTCATTGACCACATCGATCCCTTGAATCAAATCCTCTTTGTTGATGCCGCGCGACTTCATATCCTCCGAAACCGCGCGGACCTTCGCCCCGTGCTCGATCATGTAGGCGATGACCCGGTCGGGAGAGGTTTCATGGAGCATGATGTCCTGACCGACGATCTTGACGTTGACCTGCTGGTTTTTGACGCCGTAGGTGACCGCCGAATCGCGCAATAGAACGTTCACTTCGACCGGCGTGTCGGAGACCCCCAAGGCGGTCGCAAAAACGTGAGGATCGACCGGCTCGAAACTCAGATAAATCGGTTTTTCAAAAATGACCAAGACTTTGTTCGCCATCTTTTCTCCTGTTTATATATGGGGGCCCGTGCGGAGAGGGGCTAAGAAAGGTCCTCCGATGCCCCCACGCCCCGCGCTCGCGCTGGCTAAGCCAGTCGCTCGCTTTCTCCTCTAAATAGCGTCGGTTTTCACAATCCCCCACGCCCCGCGCTCGCATCGGCAAAGCCGAATGCTTGCTTTTAACGGTAGGTGGGGATGCAAATGACCTTGTCCGCCGCCTTGATGAATTTCCAAAGGTCTCCCAATGTCCCGACGATGGCGCCGCCCATCTGGTGTTTCTCGACCCCTCGCTCCTGGACGCAAAGAATACAAGAGACCCAATCGAGCTTCGCCCCGTGAAGCCCGGCCCGGATGAGTTGGTCGATGAATCGGCCGATGTTCGGATGTTTCTCTCCCAACACTTTCTGAAGAGACCCCGGCTCGTTATGATCGATCTGGTCTTTGTTCGTCAGCGTGACCGCCTCTTCAAACGCCCAGACGTTCACGTCCACCCCTCGCTGCAGGAGCTTTTCGACCAACCTCAAAACCGTAGTGGGAGCTTCACGCTGATAAGAGGCGGTGGCCAAGACGATCGCCACCTTTTTGGTTTTCGCCGGCGCGGCGACGGGCGCGGTTGCAGTTGCAGTGGCCATGTTCATTCCTCCTTCGTTTCCATGATTTCGTCAATACCAAATGACCTTATCGGACCCTTCCACGATCAGGTCGGCCAACTGGTCGACGCTTCCCTGGGTGATCCCTTCCGCCAGTTGGGTGATCCCTCTCGCTCTACAGGAGATGTCGTCCGCCACGACTTTGGCGCCCCGCTTGGAAAGATCGCTTAAATTTTTCCCGATCTCCCCCCCTTTTCGGGCGGCGATGACGCCGTTTTCGATCAAAAAAAGGGTGACGTCATTGCCGCTCTCTTTTAATTTCCCGGCGACTTTTTGAATATACCTGCCGCTGGTGTATTCCGTTAAATCGCGGCTGTCCACTATCAAATACCGAGCCATTTGTCTCTCCTTCCCACTTTAAATTAAACTAATCACTTCCTGAACGGATCGACGTAAAAAATAAAAAAGCGAATTGTATGATCGGACGCCGTAGGCGCCCGGCGGTTCGGTCGGAAAAGATAGAATAAGCTGACTATATCGGAGGTTTTAACGGCTTGTCAAGGCTTTCCTCCGGGTATCGTATCGGCCGTTCAAACATCGGCCCGGTTCCTTTTGGCTTGACGGAAATGAGAAAATAATTTGACTTTTTCCTTCCCAAAGCATATCCTGAAAGACTTGTATTTATCTGAAATGAGGGGTTCCAGAGGACAAGTGAAGACGCCGGTTCGAAGCGGTTTTATCCTACTCCTTTTGCTCTTGATGATGTCTCCGGTCAACGGGCGTCCGGCCTCTGTGGTGGAGGGGAATATTGACGACGTCGCCAAGGTTGTCTTAAGCTATTTTCCGAAGGTGGATGGAAAAGTGGTCTCCATCGACGAGGAAAGCCTTGAAATCGACATGGGAAGAGAGAAAGGCCTCTCGGAGGGGGTCCTCCTGACGATCTACCGGGAGAAAGAGCCTTTTTATCACCCGGTGACGGGAGTGGCGCTGGGCCGGTTTGAAGAGACCGTGGCGACGGTGGAGGCGACACGCGTCGAACAAGGCCGTCTGAGGGCCCGAATCATTCGATCGACCCGGCCGGTTTCAACGGGGGACCTGGCCCGTTTGTCGAAAGTAAAAATTCCGATTGCGGTCACGACGGCGCCCTCGGAAGGCGAGGATATTTTGATGGCCGAATTGGCCGCCTCCCTCTCCGAAACGGGACGGTTTCGAGTCGATCCGCTCCCTCCCCAGGCGACGGTCAAGGAGGCCGCCGACCGGCGCAATCTTTATTTGATTCGGGTATCGGCTTCAAAAAAAGAAGATCAGTTCGTCATGGGCCTTCAAATCCAAAATACCGAAACGGGAGCGGTCCTTTCTGAAATGGAGGCGCGAATTCATCCGTCCGGCGAGAGCGATTTAATTTTGGAGCAGTTGCAATACCGGCTGCTTGAGCGGCGCGGGCTTCATCAACGTTGAGGAGCTCTTTCAGAGGAATCCGATTCATGTTTCCCCCGACCCGAGAATGGGAAAGTTTCGACGAGAGAACCCTTCTCTCCTTGATAGACCGTAAAAATCTTCCGAAACATGTTACCATCATCATGGACGGAAACGGACGCTGGGCGGCGAAGCGGAATCTCCCACGCATCGAGGGACACCGTCGCGGAATTCAATCGGTCCGCGAGATCATCACCCTCGCGCGGGAGTTGGAAATTGAAATTTTGACCCTCTACGCGTTTTCCAACGAAAATTGGCATCGGCCGGCGACCGAAATCTCCCAACTGATGCTGCTTTTGGAAAAATACCTGAAAAAAGAGTTGGACACGATGATGGCGCATGAAATCCGATTCCGGACGGTCGGACAGATCGAGCGTCTTCCGGAATCGGTTGTTCGATGGATCCGGTCGGTGGAAAAAAGAACGGAGGGGAATAAGAAGATGACGCTGGTCTTGGCGCTCAGCTACGGCGGCCGGACCGAGATCATCGACGCCGTCAAAAAGGCGGTTGAGGATGTCCGGAAGGAGCGGATATCGATCAAAGACCTCGACGAAAATTTATTTTCAAGCTATCTTTACACAAAGGAGATTCCGGACCCCGATTTGATGATTCGGACGAGCGGGGAGATTCGGGTCAGCAACTTTTTCCTCTGGCAGCTCGCCTATACGGAACTCTATTTTACCAAGACCTTCTGGCCTGATTTCAAACAAAAAGATTTCTTGTTGGCGTTGCTCGACTACCAAAGCCGGGAGCGCCGCTTCGGCCTTATTTCGGAGCGGATTCCTTCGACGAGAGGGGGGCGCTTCGGCCGGCCGCTTCGCGGGGGGGAGCGTGAAATTTGACCTTGAAGTTTAACCGGCCGGTAACGGCTTGAGGACGCTCAAAGACTATCTGGAAAGCCGGCTCGCCGTCGCGGCCGCCTTGATCCCGGTCCTCTATATTCTAATCCGGTATCTCCCCCCGTTTTTCTTCTTTCTTTTCGCGGCGGCGGCGATCGCGCGGACGCAGTATGAGGTCTACCGGCTTTATTATCGGGAGAAGAAATCGATTCCCATTTGGGTCGGTTTGGGGCTCGGGTTTTTGCTCTCCTTGCGTTTTTACCGGGAACCGGTGTGGGGAGGCCAGAGCGTC
>DATDON010000179.1:0-7447 GCA_035293225.1 Candidatus Manganitrophaceae bacterium | reverse complement strand
AATCTTCATCCCTCCGCCGGCCCCCCTTGAACTGATTCCGGAGGCGGTCCCCCTCGACGTCCTCTACGAAGACGAGAGCCTTTTGGTGATCAACAAGCCGGCCGGCATGGTCATGCACCCCGCGCCGGGCCACGACCGGGGAACCCTCGTCCACGCGCTGCTCCACCACTGCCGAACCTTGCCGGGGATCGGGGGACGGGAGCGCCCCGGCATCGTTCACCGCCTCGATAAAGAGACCTCGGGGGTGTTGGTCGTCGCCAAAACGGATGGGGCGAGCCAGGGCCTTTCGAAGCAATTTAAACACCATACCATCGAGCGGCGCTACTTAGCCCTGGTCTGCGGCCGGATGGCCCAAAAGAAGGGAAAGATCATCCTGCCGATCGGCCGGGACCGGATCGACCGGAAAAAAATCTCCGCGCGAACGACCCGGCCGCGCGAAGCGGAGACCCATTTTGCCGTCCGGGAACATTTCAAAATCGCGACCCTCCTGGAAGTCTATCCTCAGACCGGACGGACCCACCAGATCCGGGTTCACATGGCCCATCTCGGACACCCGATCGTCGGTGACAAAAGTTACGGCGGAAAAGCGGCCCGGGCGTTTGAGATTGACGTCGACCGTCAAATGCTTCATGCGGAGCGGCTCGGTTTTATCCATCCGGCGCGGGGGGAGCGGATGGTCTTTTCCGCCCCTCCTCCCCCCGACATGCAGGCCCTCCTTGAAACGCTCCGGGCGATGAAGAAGTAAAAAGTTTTTGCGGGCCGCGGCGGGCGCCCTACCGTTTCGGCCAGAGGAGGCGGCAAATTTGCCGATCGATCGTTTCGGGGTCGAAAGGGGGGATGATGAGCCGTTGCGCTTTCAGTTCGAAAGTGTAACTTCGCGTCACCTCGAACGGCAGGGGGTGATCGCAAAAAAGAAAAATCGGAACGGCCCTCGTCAAATCGTTTTCCTTCAACCTCCGGCAGAGATCATACCCGCTGAAATCGCCCGGGAGCAGCAGGTCGATCAAGATTAAATCGAATTCAAATCTCGGAACGGCCGAGAGCGCCTTTTCAGCCTCCGGGCATTCCAAGAGAATCAGATTTCTTCGACGAAGCCTCCTTTTGAGCGGAAGGAGGGCCGGCGCTTTATCGACGAAAAGGAGAAGACGCGTCCGGAGGTCTTTTGCGAAACGGTCCATAATATGGATTGTCTTTTTCTCCATCGTATGTTATTGATAAAATCGCTTCGGGCGGTCTTTCCAGACCGCCGTCGCGTCCAGGTTCAGGATGGCGGCGATGAAACGGCGGATCCGTTTCGACCGCGCCCGGTTGTATATAATTTGACTCACCGCGGACTGCGAGACCTTCAATTTGCGAGCGATCTTTGTCTGAGTCCATCCCCGCTTTTTCAGTTCAAAACAGATTTCAACGCCGTCCATGCTCTTTTTTTGAGAAACAGGCTTATAACTATAAGTGGAGGCCCCGGCCGGGCCGAACGCGTCGGCTTATCATTTCTTGTGATAGGAAACCTGGATTGAACTCTTCGCCTCAGGACGGCAAGAATGACCTCGATCATAATTCGTTTAAACGACATTGTCAATGAAAAAAATCGCTAAAGCGACCGACATCAACAAACGGATCAAGCAGGCGCGCGAGCGGGCCGGATTGACTCAAAAAGAATTCTCCGCCCGGATCGGGATCTCGAGAAGTTTTTTATCGGAAATCGAGGCCGGAAAGGTGAAACCGTCCATCGAGGCCCTGATCGGCCTCCTCCGCAATTTTGACATCGACGCCCACTGGCTCTTAATGGGCGCCGCCCGTCCAAAAACGGCCGACTGGCTCGCCGCGGAGGCCCCTTCGGAATACCGCCCTTCGCGCGAAAGATCGGCCGCTTCCCCCGCGCTCCCGCTTCTGAGCGATGAAACCGTCTCAGGCCCTCCTCATCCCGTTTCCGAGAAGGACATCGCCGGGTATATTCCGGTTTGGGATTTATCCTCTCGGAAGCGGGGATATTGTTTTTACACCCGCGACGACGGAATGGCCCCCCTCATCCGGCGGGGGGCGCTGGTCGGGGTCGTCCCCTTTTCGGGCCGATTGGAAAAATTGAACGGCGCATTGGCGGCCGCTTGGCTGCCCAAGGAAGGGTTGATGGTTCGCAGATTCCGCGTTGATCAAAAACATATTATCCTGGAGCCGGAAAATAAGGCTTACGCCCCGCTCTATCTGGAGAAGAGCGATCGGATGGCTCTTTTTTCGGTGGAGTGGTGGCGTCAACATCAGATCGCCGGCCCCCCCCATCGGGATTAATCCCTTCGAGTAATTGTTTCGCCTCCTTGAATGCGCTAGATTGGTACATAGGAAAACGCGCCCTTTGTAGGCGCCTCTCGAGGAACCGCTCGATTGAAGAAAACTGACACGCGCCCCTGCCGCCCCAGGCTTGCGGTTTCGGCGTGCAACCCCTTTTTCCAAAGGAGGAGACGATGCAACCGAGTCGAGCGCAGATCGCCCATCATCCGGTTCACCCGATGCTGGTCGTTTTTCCCGTCGGGTTATACATCACCTCGTTTATCTTTGATCTGGTTTATCTCGCCCAAGGGGACCCTTTCTGGTACAGGGCCGCCTATTGGACCATGCTGGTCGGCCTGGTCGGAAACCTGATCGCGGCGCTTCCCGGCTTCATCGATTATTTAAAGATCACGCCGAAGACGGAGGCGCGCCAGATCGGGACCTATCACCTGACGCTCGGATTGACCCTTGCCATTCTCTACCTCACCAATCTGCTGATGAGAAATGGGGGGACCATCCCGGCCGACCAACGACCCTGGGGGACGATCTTTTTAAACTTGGTGGGGGTCCTTCTCCTCGGCGTGCAAGGATGGCTGGGGGGAGAATTGGTCTATCGATTCGGAATCGGGGTGGACGAGAGAAAAGAGGCGCGGGAAGAGCGCCTCCGAAAGGTGGTCTGATCCAAACGCAAAAAATGAAGTGTCATTGCGAGGAGCGGAGCGACGAAACAATCCCGAATTAAGAGATTGCTTCGCTACCGCTCGCAATGACAATCTGGGCGGCGTTATTTACCCCTTCTTCGCCTGATGGAAAACGTGCGATTCGACCGGTTTTCCGTTTTTGACATGCTCTTCCAGAATCCGGTCGAGGATCTCCGGGGTCACGCCGTAATACCAGGTCCCATCCGGCTGGAGGACGACGATCGGCCCTCCTTTGCAGACGGCGAAACAATGGCAGCGGGTCCGCTTGACCCGCATCTCTCCTTCATCCAGGCCGTGCGCTTTGAGCTTGTCGCCGATCTGCTGGAAAAGGACCTCCGATTCCCCCGGAGCGCACCGGGGGCCGACGCAGACCAAGAGGTGCTTGGAATAGTCTTTAATGCCGGGCTTCGTGATGGAACTCATCGATCTCTCCTTTTATTAAAACGCCGGCGCCGGCGTCATTCACATTGCTTCCCCTCTTTTAACATAACCGCCTCCTGATCCGCCACAATAAAGAAAAGTTGCATTTTTAACCTCCATCCATTAGGATAAATCTCGATGAATAATCGAGAACGCGCCGCCCTCC
The DNA here is from genome assembly GCA_035293225.1 of Candidatus Manganitrophaceae bacterium. GTDB lineage: Bacteria > Nitrospirota > Nitrospiria > SBBL01 > Manganitrophaceae > DATDON01. Next base: position 3,895 of record DATDON010000179.1, on the reverse strand, counting down.
GGCAACAACTTTTAAAAAAGCTTCGCGATTCGTTCGTCTACAGCAGCGATCCGATCTTTACCCTTTCGTCCGGACGCAAAAGCCATTTTTACATCGACTGTAAAAAGGTGACGCTGGACGCCGAAGGCGCCACCTGGGTGGGGCTTCTGATCCTCGATCGGATCGCCGAACTCGAGGTGGACGCCATCGGCGGGATGACCTTGGGGGCCGACCCGATCGCCACCGCCGTTTCGGTGCTGAGCTACGAAAGCGGGACCCCGCTGTCGGCTTTCATCATCCGGAAAGAGCCGAAAGGATACGGCAAGCAGAGCTTCATCGAAGGGAATGTCGGCCGGGAGACGAAGGTCATCGTGGTGGACGATGTCTTGACCTCCGGCCGGGCCACCGAGCGGACGATCCGGATTTTGCAGGACGCCGGCTGCGACGTGGTGAAGGTGATCGCTCTGGTCGACCGTAAAGAGGGGGGGAGAGAGCACCTTGAAAAGTTCGGTTTTGAGGTGGAGAGCCTCTACACGGTGGAAGATCTGCTGAAGGGATAACGTGATCCCTCCTGAACAAAAACAAGCCTGGATCGACCAATTTTTCTCCAACACCGGCCCCACCTATGACGAGGTCGTTCACCGCGCGACATTCGGCGTCGATCGCCTCTGGAAAAAGAAAATCTTAGAGAAGCTCCCTCCCTCCCCCCAGCGCATCCTCGATCTCGCCTGCGGCACCGGCCTTTTGACCTTCGCCCTCGCCCGAAAATTTCCAACCTGTCAAATCGTCGGCGTCGATGTCTCCAAAGGGTATCTCGAGCAAGCCGAGCGAAAAGCGGAACGGTTGAAGATTTGGAATGTAAAGCTGATCCACAGCCGCGCGGAAGACATTCACCCGGATGAACGCTTCGACGCCGTCACCACCTCTTACCTTCCGAAATACGCCGACTTAAACCGCCTCATTCCCAATCTTGCCAAGATGCTGGCGCCGGGCGGCGTAATGGTCTTTCACGATTTTACTTATCCGACATCGAAGCCTCTCCGAGCGCTCTTTCATCTTTACTTCAAACTGCTCCCGCCGATCGGGGGCCGGCGCTATCCGGAATGGAAAGAGGTCTTCGTCGAATTGCCGAATGTGATTCGGAAGACACAATGGGTCGCGGAGTCGACCGCGCTCTTGCGCCAAGAGGGGCTCTCGGAAATTAAAATAGAATCGCTTACGCTTCAAGGGTCGGCGTTGGTGACGGGGAGAAAATCGTAGGATCAGGCCGGGACTCCACCCAAACTCCGCCGACCGTAACCGTATGGCGCCCCTTGAGTCGCATTACTCTCATCACGGCGCCGATTAGACCGCGCGAACGGACCTTCCGGCGCCGGCGAAAACGGGCTATTTAGAAAAAATCAACGCCGGCCGGGCCTTGCATTACAGCGTCCCAACCAGTTTGCCGAAGAAGGTCGACTTGATGAGATCGTATAGTTGACTTCGCTTCTTCGGAAAAAGTATCCTGATTCTATCACGCGAAGGCGAAAATCCACCGCTGAATGGACGGACAGGCTTCGCTTCGGTTGAAAGGAGAACAGGATGAAAGTCGGAATTATCGGATCGGGCGCCGTCGCGACGACACTGGGGAGCGGATTTCTGAAGCATGGTCATGATGTCATGCTGGGGACGCGCGCGCCCGCCAAGCTCAACGACTGGGCGGCGCGGAATTCCAAGGGCCGCGTCGGTCACTTTGCGGACGCGGCAAAGTTTGGAGAGGCGGTCGTTCTGGCGGTCAAGGGCGCCGTCGCAGCGGAAGCGCTGCGCGCGGCGGGCGCGGCGAATCTGACAGGAAAGCCCGTCATCGATGTGACGAACCCCATCGCCGACGCGCCGCCGCAGAACGGCGTATTGAAGTTCTTTACGACGCTCGACGAGTCTCTGATGGAGCGGCTGCAACGAGAGTTTGACAAGGCGCGCTTCGTCAAAGCCTTCAATTCGGTCGGCTCCGCGTTGATGGTAAACCCGCAACTCAAAGGGGGCAAGCCGACGATGTTCATTTGCGGCAATGATGAGGCGGCGAAGGGAACGGCGAGCGGAATTCTGGATCAGTTCGGCTGGGAAACGGCGGATATGGGCAAGGCCGAGGCGGCCCGCGCCATCGAGCCTCTCTGCATCCTCTGGTGCATCCCCGGCTTTTTACGCAACGATTGGACGCATGCGTTTAAGCTGCTGACCCCCGCTTAATATCCGGTCGGCCGGCTCCACATCACGCAGCCGCCCTCGCTTCGCCGCCGGCGAGGCCGATCTGATGCATCAGGCTGATCAGGTCGTAGAAGAGCTTCTCCTCGACAATCTCCCCATTTTTATTCCAGCGGGCGACGGTGCAAAACTCGACTTCAAACTTTCTGTTCGTCGGCGGAATCATTTTCCCGTCGGAGCCTTTCATCGGGCCCTTCATCGTCCCTGTAAATTTTCCGACGGAACAGGTCCAATCCCCTTGACCGAAAAGCGTCATATACGGATCGTTGTGGACACGATTGTCCGGAAAGATCTTGAAGAATTCGATCGCTTCTTCCTCATGCGAATGTCGTCCCCGCGTCGGCTCCGGTTGACCGGGCCAGTAGACGGCCACATCTTCGGCATGACGTTTTTTGAACGTCCCCCAATCCTGGGCGTTCCAGGCGTCATCCAATGTTTTCATCAGTCGCAAATTTTCTTCAACGCTGCTCATGAGAACCTCCTTCTGTGCAGACGGCCCTCCTGATCGAAGCGGGCCGTCTGCTGTGACGTTCTTTTTCAATAAGCCCCCGGCCGTATGATTCCATCATAACGAAAGATTTGAGCGCGTGTCTATAGCCCGCTTGCAGTCGTCCGGAGCTTATGGGATGATAAAAAATAATGGTATAGTAAGGATCGCTTCAGGACCGTGGCGGGATTAAAAGCCGCGTCCGGCGCCGGTCAAAAGGGAGGAAGATCAGGGGATGGATGACTTAAACCCGACCACATTTACGGCGATGATGGCGCTGGTTGGAGCGGTGATCATCATCGCCGCGCTCCTTTCCGGGTTGATCGAACGGAGCGGCCTGCCGCAAGTGGCCGCCTTTCTCGCGTTGGGCGCCGTATTGGGGCCGGCCGGGTTGGATCTCTTTGACGTGAAGCTGGATTCCCCCATCCTCCGGATCGTTGCGACGTTAAGTCTTATCCTGGTTCTCTTCACCGACGCGGTTTCGCTCAGCATCAAGGAGGTGAAGCGCCACTTAAGCTTGGCCTTCCTGGTCCTCGGTCCGGGGACGCTTCTGTCGGCTCTGCTGATCGCCCTGGCGGGGCGCCTGCTGTTGGATATTCCCCTGGCCTCCGCGTCGATCCTAGGAGCGGCTCTGGCATCGACCGATCCGGTTCTACTCCGGGGCGTCCTAAAAGGGGAGCGCCTTCCCGGTTCCGTCCGCCAAGCGCTTCGCTTGGAGAGCGGGTTGAACGACGCGGTCCTCTTGCCGGTGGTGTTGATCGGGATGATCTTTCTGGGCAACGGTTCTTTGGTCGGATCGGATTGGGCCCGCTTTGGTCTTTCTCTCTTTTTGCTCGGTCCCGGCGCCGGGATCGCGGTGGGATTTTTGGCGGTCAGCGCGCTCGTGATGATGCGGCGGCGATTCGGCGTCCGCCGCGATTACGAATCGCTCTACTCATTGGGGGTGGTCTTCGCGGCCTATGCGGCCGCGGAAGCGGTCCACGGGAGCGGCTTTCTCGCGGCGTTCGCGGCCGGGATGACGATTGCGGCCCTCGACGTGGAGCTCTGCGACTGCTTTCTGGAATATGGAGAGACGACCGCCGAAATGACGTTGCTTTTTACCTTTATCCTCTTCGGCGGGTCGCTCATCTGGAGTGGCCTGACCCTGCTTGACGCGCGTACGATCGCCTTTGCGGCTGCGGCGATCCT
>DATDON010000178.1:0-27816 GCA_035293225.1 Candidatus Manganitrophaceae bacterium | reverse complement strand
GTTGCTCTTTCTCAACGCGGACGAGCGTCGGAGGATCCAAATCGACCATCTCCTTCGGAAGCGTCAGATTTTGCGTTCCAAAGGTCGCCTCCAGAACTTCGATCAGAATCGTTCGCGAGCCGTTCCCTTGACCGTTTTTCCATGTGACTTCAAGCGGCTGAGGGCCGGGGGCCTGGGCCAGATCGATTCCAATCAACGCCGCGAAGTCATCTCCGGACGCCCTAAAAAAAGGGATCGGCTGGTTCAAAAACCTTCCCTTTACGGCGTCGGTTCCCAGCTCCGGCTTCAGAATCAAATAAGCGACCTCTCCTTGCTTAACTTGGAGCGCGGCCGGGATTTCATCCGACCTGAGCGCCTGTTCGGAAAGGCCGAGAGTTAAAAGGGAGGGCAAGACGAGTATGGTCGTCTTAAGACTATTTATGAAGATTGGCGGCTGCAATGAGTTCCTTCACACGCTGGTTGGCGGACGAAAATGGATCCATACAAAGGATGGTCTCTTCCCAATAGCCGTTTAATTTGAGATAAGTCCAATCGACGGTGTACGAGCGGTTTTTCTCTTTCGCAAAACGGATAAAATCGCCCCGGATTTTCGCCCGCGTCGTTTGGGGCGGCGTGGTCATCGCCCGCTGGATATCTTCCTCCGTAGCGATCCGCTCCACCAAGTCTTGCCGGCTCAGAAGGTAATAAAGACCGCGATTCTGATTCACATCATGGTATTGCAAGTCCATCATCGCCACACGGGGATCATCCCATCCGATCCCTTTTTTATCCATGTATGCGGTAATCAACTCTTTTTTGGTGATCCAGTCGATTTCCCGCGAAAGCCGCATCGGGTCCTCCTCCAGCTCATCGAGGACATATCCCCATCGTTCGAGGATATCGAAGGTGATCTCGTTCTCTTCTTCGGAAGCGGCGTATTCTTTCGCCTTCTCCAGGTAGACCCGCTGAATCTCGATGGCGGTGATCTCCTTCCCTCCCTCAAGCCGGATGCGTTTTTTGAGGGTCAAATCCCGGGAGATCTCCCGCATCGCCTTCACCGGATCTTCCATCTCCATGCCGATGACGTTGAATCCTTCTTCGATCATCGAAAGGACCAGCGCGGTGGTACCCACCTTCAGATAGGTCGCGTACTCCGACATATTCGAGTCGCCGACGATGATGTGAAGCCGCCGGTATTTTTCCGCGTCGGCGTGAGGCTCGTCCCGTGTGTTGATAATGCTTCGCGACGAGGTGGTGGAGGAAGAAGTCTTTTCATGAATATGTTGGGCGCGTTGGGAAATGAAGTAATGGCTCTTGCCTGAAACCTTCAAAACTTTTCCGGAGCCTGCGAAAATCTGCCGCGTGACGAAAAAGGGGATCAGTTGCTCCGTCACCTTCCAAAAGTCGAGGTCGCGGCGTATCAGATAATTTTCGTGGCAGCCGTAGGTGTTGCCCATGGAGTCGGTGTTGTTCTTGAAGATGTAAATATCCCCCGAAAGCCCCTCTTCTTTGAGACGTTTTTCCGCGATGGGAAGGCAAGATTGTAAAAGGCGCTCCCCCGCTTTGTCATGGACCACCAAATCGAAAACATTGTCACATTCCGGGGTGGAATATTCAGGATGGCAGCCGGTGTCTTGATAAAATCGGGCCCCATTGCTTAAAAAAGCGTTCGAAGGCCAGCTGTTCGGGATCAGCCCCTCGAAGATGTAACCTAAAATCTTCTCCATGGGGAGGTAAACTTTCCCATTTGGAGAAAAGATCAGGCCGTATTCGTTTTCAAGCCCAAAGATTCTGTTTTTCATCGGAATTTGATGTCTTTGACGCGCGGAATCCCGGCGCGACGCTTATTTTTTTAAATCTTCCGTCAACTCTTTAACGGTGAGACGGCGGAATTTTCGGCCGGGGCGGCTTTTGTCCAAAACAGCGACCTCCAATCCTTGCGGCTGGATCTCTTGATTGTATCCTTCTTCCATCGCCTGGACTGAAAATCGCAACGCCTCCTTCAACGAGCCGAGACGATAATGGTTTTTCAAGTGGGTAAAGAGGGTTTCCGACTTTCCTCCGATGACGGTAAAGCCTTTTTCGTCAAAGATGCTTCCATCAAAAGAGATCCGGTAGATTTCGTTCGGGTGGGGATCGGTCCCGACTTCCACCACCAGAATCTCCACTTCAAGAGGTTTCATCTCTTGGCTGAAGATGGTTCCCAGAGATTGAGAATAGGCGTTGGCCAGCGACTTGGCGGTCACATCCTCCCTGCTATAGAGATAACCTTTCATGTCGGCGTGGCGGATGCCGGCTTTCCTTAAATTTTCGAACTCGCTGTATTTGCCGGCGCCCGCGAAGGCGATCTTGTCGTAAATCTCGGAAATCTTATTGAGGGAGCTGGGATTGTCCGCCAACAAAAGGATTCCGTTTTCATATTCCGTGGCGATGATCGATCTTCCGCGCGAGATTCCCTTTTTGGCGTACTCCGCCTTATCTTGCATCATCTGTTCGGGCGATACATAATAGGGCAGCGCCATTTATAATCCTCCCCCCTGTCGTTGGATCAGTTCTTGAAAAAGACGTTTGGTCCGTTCATCCTCGACATCGATGACCCCTTGCGCCTTGATGACTTTGACGGTCGGAAAAATGCCGCGGGTCAAATCGGGCCCCCCCGTGGCGATATCCGCTTCCGCCGCGTCGTAGAGCGCCTCCACCGCCACCCGGATCGCCTCTTCTTCGGAAAGGTCTTTCTTGAATATTTTTTTCATCGTGCCGCGGGCGTCTTTTCCGCCTGAGCCGATGGCGTAGTATTCCGCCTCTTCGTATTGGCCGCCCGCGATATCGTACTTGAATATCCGCCCGGTTTCCCGCTTCACATCGTAGCCTGCGAAGATAGGGATCACCACCAGCCCCTGCATCGCCATCGGAAGATTTGCCTTGATCATCTGAGCGAGCTTATTCGCCTTTCCTTCCATTGAAAGTTCGGCCCCTTCCAGTTTTTCATAATGTTCCAGCTCGATTTGAAAAAGCCGCGTCAACTCCAGACAGGGCCCCGCCGCCCCCGCGATCGCGATGGCCGAGGAGTGATCGGTCTTATGCACCTTCTCAATGCGACGCTCCGAAACGGAATACCCTTCCGTCGCCATCCGATCCCCCGCGATGACCACCCCCTCCCGATAACGGATCGCTAAAACCGTCGTGCCGTGGGGAACCATTTGGGCGATCTCCTTTTTCTCGGAGGGAGCGTAACCCGGCAGGCGTGGGAGCAGTTGAGGATACTGCGATGTCAATAATTGGTAGAAACTGGAGCCAGGATCGTGGAATTGGAACAGCGGCACTATTCTCCTCCCTTTTGGACGTAATTTTTCACGAACTCTTCGGCGTTCTCTTCGAGAACATCATCGATCTCATCCATCAGCGTGTCCAAGTCTTCCTTGAGCTTCTTGCCCTTTTCAACCACCTCCGGGTTGGCGCCCGCGGCTTCGTCTTTTTTGTCGACGTCTTTCTTTTTTTCTCTTTTTTTATCTTGTTTTGCCATGGAAGCTTTCCCCCTCATGTCGCAATCGTGGCCAATAATTCTTCGACCGTTCTCGCCCCTTTTAAAAGAGGACCGACCAAGGCCTGGGAGCCTTTTAGAGGATCTAAAAGGGGAACCTTTTTAATCGTTGTGTTTCCAACATCGAACAAAATCGAGCTCCAGCTGGCCGCGTAGACCTCTTTTGGAAATTTTTTAAGGCAGGTTCCGCGGAAGTAGGCGCGCGTATCTTTCGGAGGATTTTCTTGCGCGTCGGCCAAAATTTCAGGCGTGGTCAATTTATCAACAAAATTCCCGCGTTCCAGGGCGTAATAAAGCCCTTTGTCCTGACGGACATCGTGATATTGAAGGTCCATCATCGAAACACGCGGATCTTTCCAATCGCATTTCTTACGCTCCATATACGATTCAATCAATTGTTTTTTGATGATCCAGTCGACTTTTCTTGAAAGTTGCATTGGATCCTTTTCAAGTTTGTCGAGAACATCGCGCCACTGTTTCAGGATGTCCTGCGTCACCGGATCGGAGCTCCGGGCATAGTGGGTTTCAGCCTGCTCCAGGTAGGTCCTTTGAATCTCGACGGCGGTCCATTCGGCCCCTCTGGAGAGCTTGATTTTCTTTTTCAAGGTCAGATCGCGGGACACCTCTTTGATCCCGCCGATCGGGTTTTCTATATCCACTCCGGCCACTTCACGCCCTTCCTCGATCATCGCCAGGATCAGCGCGGTGGCGCCCACCTTGAGATAGGTCGTGTACTCCGACATATTGGCGTCGCCGACAATGACATGAAGCCGCCGGTATCGGGCCGGGTCGGCGTGAGGTTCGTCCCGGGTGTTCATAATCGGCCTTTTCACCATGGTGTTCAGGTCGACCAAGACCTCGAAGAAATCGGCGCGCTGCGAGATTTGGTAATGGGCGAAGTCGGTTTTATTTTCCGATCCCACCTTTCCGGCGCCGGCGAAAATCTGCCGCGTGACGAAGAAAGGGATCATCTGGGCGACGATCTTGTCGAACGGAAGATCCCGCGCGACAAGGTAGTTCTCATGATAGCCGTAACTGTTTCCCTTTCCGTCGGTGTTGTTTTTATAAATTGAAAAACGATCTTCACCCCGCTTCAGCCGGGAGGCCATCTCAAGACATGTCTCCATGATGCGCTCTCCAACTTTTTCGTAGGCGACCAAATCCCGCGCGTTGGAGCATTCAGGGGTGGAGTATTCCGGGTGGGCGCCGTCCACGTAAAGACGGCCCCCGTTGGGAAGAAGCTTGTTCAGGAGACGGTTGTATTCCGGGCCGGGGCGTTCTCTCTCTCCGTCTGCTTCGAACCCGCGCGCGTCGAGGAGCGGGTTTTCGTTTTCATAATCCCAAAGGGCGGACGAAGAAGGGAGAAAGGGATAGCTGTTGATCAGAAGAATGGAGCTAGAGACAGGATCGACCGATTCGGAATTCTTGGCGCCGATTCCGAATTCCGTCTCCGTTCCTAAAATTCTCTTCATCATAAATAATGCCCTGTGGTCACCGTTTCAATCTTTTTGGTGTCGGCCGCGGTTCTACCCCCCATTGTGCGAACATGAATAATTTTTTCGCTCTTCCTGCCGGCGATCTTGGCCCAATCATCGGGATTCGTGGTGTTGGGCAAATCCTCGTTCTCTTTAAATTCGTCTTTGATGGCCCGGATAAGGTCTTGCAATTTTAAACCCTTGGTCCCGGTCTCCAGCATCCGCTTGATGGCGTATTTCTTGGCCCTGGAGACGATCCCCCCGATCATCGCCCCGCTGGAGAAGTCTTTGAAGTAAAACGTTTCTTTCTCTCCATTGGCGTAGGTGACTTCCAAGAACTTATTTTCTTCTACGACGCTGTACATCTCTTCGGCGGCTTCGTGAATCAGGTGATCGACCATTTTCCCCCGGTTTCCCCCCGCGTTTTCCAATTCTTCAGCGTGATAGGGGAGGTCCACCGTCAAATATTTACGGAAAATATCGATCGCCGCCTTCTTGTCGGGCCGTTCAATTTTAATCTTCACATCCAGACGGCCGGCCCGCAGAATCGCCGGGTCGAGGAGATCTTGCCGATTGCTTGCGCCGATCACAATCACGTTCCGAAGCCTCTCGACGCCGTCGATCTCGGATAAAAACTGCGGAACGATCGTCGCTTCCATATCAGAGGATATCCCGGTCCCTCTCGTTCTGAAAAGGGCGTCCATCTCGTCGAAGAAGACGATCACGGGATGCCCCTCTTCGGCCCGCTCCTTCGCTTTCTTAAAGACCTCCCGGATCTGACGCTCGCTTTCTCCGACGTACTTGTTCAATAATTCCGGTCCTTTTACATGAAGAAAGAAACTTCGGATCTCTTTGCCGGATCGGCTTCCCAATTTTTTCGCGATCGAGGCGGCGACCGCCTTTGCGATCAACGTCTTGCCGCATCCGGGCGGGCCGTAAAGAAGCACCCCCTTGGGAGGAAGCAACTTATGCTCCGCAAAAAGTTCGGGATGAAGGAAAGGAAGCTCCACGGCGTCTTTGACCAGCTCGATTTGCTCGTCGAGTCCTCCGATATGATCGTAAGTCACGTCTGGAATTTCTTCGAGAACCACCTCTTCGATTTCGGATTTCGGCAGTTTTTCCAGAACATAACCGGAACGGGCGTCGAACAGGAGATGGTCCCCCACCGAGAGGCGTTCCCCCATCAGCGGATCCGCCAGCTCCACAACCCGCTCCTCCTCGGCGCGCAACGTGACAATCACGCGGTCCTCTCCTAAAAGGTCTTTCACGCGAACCACTTCTCCTTGCAGATCGAACCCGCGCGCCTCCACCGCGTTGAGCGCCTCATTTAAGATGACCTGTTGTCCCTTTTTAAGATCTTTTATCGAAATGTCCGGATGGAGATTCACTTTCATCTTGCGGCCGCCTACGAAGACATTCACCGTGCCGTCTTCATTGGCGCCCGAGAAGATCGCATAGCTGGCGGGAGGCGTCGTCAGTTTTTCGACCTCCATTTTGAGCGCTTCAATTCGATTTTTCGCTTCCAAGAGCGAAGCGGCGAGTTTTTCGTTTTGCTTGAAGGCCTGATCGAGTTGGGTCCGCGACTGGCGCAACTCCTTCAGTTCGACTTCCATTGAAGCGATTTGAACGAGCAGCTTTTCCATTTCACGCTCGTATTCGATGATTTTAGCTTCAGAATCGCTTCCGGTAAATTGCTCCGAAAGTTTTTTCATTGTGTTTTTAAATGGATTCGATTTTCCCTGATTTTTTTTTGAGTCGGCCATTCATACTCCTTTCAAGCGCCCGAGGTGAAAATAATCTCCTCGGTAGTAATTCTATCACCTCTTCCCCAAGCGGTCAACTCTAAGGCCGGGAATGACGAAGAGGTCGCGGCGAAAAATGAATCTTAGAAACCTCGCCGAGAAAAATTGCATGTGAACCGGGCGACGGCCGTCGCAAAAACGGATGCAGGAGGTAAATTCAGGTCGCCCGAAGCCTTTTAATATCATTCAACAGCTCTTGTGACGCCTTTTGAACATCCTCCGCGGCGGTGATGGCGGAAATCACGGCGACGCCGTCGGCTCCGGCGTCGAAAACTTCTTTGAGTCGCGCGCGGTTTATCCCCCCGATCGCAAAGAGAGGGATGGTGACCGACCGCTTCGCCTTCCGAAAAGTGTCGATCCCCAAAGGAGCGCCGTACGGACGTTTCGAAGGGGTCTCGTAGACCGGGCCCAAGACGGCGAAGTCGGCCCCTTCGGATTCGGCTCGGCGCGCTTCTTCGACGCTGTGGCAGGAGGCGGCGATCCACTTTTTCTCTCCCAACATCTTTCGGGCGACTTGCGGCGGAAGGCCCTTCGACGGAAGGTGAACCCCTTCGGCGTCGAGCGCCAGGCAAAGATCGATTCGGTCGTTGATGAACAACTTCATCCCCGCTAATTTTGTAATCGCCTGAATCTCCTGAGCAAGGCGGAGTTGGTCCCGCAGCGAGAGGTCTTTTTCACGGAACTGCACGGCCGAGACGCCCGCCTCAGCCGCCTGTCGGATGACTTCGCCCAGCGGCCTTCCTTGGGTCTGTCGGCGGGCCCCGATGAAGTAAAGTTTAAAGTCGACTGGAGGCATGGAATTCCTTAGACGAAAGGCGAATCGCGCGGCGGTCCGGGCGCGTAAGGAGAAGTTTCCGGCGCGACAGGGAGAGGCTATCTCGATCCGATGAGCATGACGACGGAATAGGGGTGGAACACCCGCGAACGAAGATCGATCGGGCGCCTGACGACATCAAGAGAGATTACTCGATCATCCCCTCAACGGGACTGCTCGCCTGGGCGTAGAGTTTTTTGGGGATGCGGCCCGCTAAGTACGCCAATCTTCCGGCGCGGACGGCGTAATTCATTGCCTCGGCCATTTGGATCGGGTTCTTTGCGCCGGCAATCGCCGTATTCATCAGCACGCCGTCGCATCCTAATTCCATCGCCAAGGCGGCGTCTGAAGCGGTTCCGACCCCCGCGTCTACAATGATGGGAATGGAAGCGGTTTCTAGGATAATTTTGATATTGTAGGGATTACGGATTCCCAATCCCGATCCGATCGGCGCCGCCAGCGGCATCACGACCGCCGCCCCCGCGTCCTGCAACTTCTTCGCCATGATCGGATCGTCGTTGGTATAGGGGAAGACGATGAAACCCTCTTTCACCAGGACCCGGGTGGCTTCCAGGAGGGCTTCATTATCCGGAAATAGTGTTTTAGGATCGCCGATGACTTCCAGCTTGACGAGATCGGAAATCCCAGCGGAGCGCGCCAAGCGGGCGGTCCGAATCGCTTCCTCGGCCGTATAGCAACCGGCGGTATTGGGAAGGATTTTATAAGCCTTTGGATCGATATAATCGAGAAGATTTTCCTTTGACCGGTCGAGGATGTTGACCCTCCGGACCGCCACGGTGACGCAGTCCGCGCCGGAGGCCTCAATCGCCTTTTTCGTTTCTTCAAATGAGGCGTATTTGCCGGTTCCGACGATGAGACGAGATCGGAATTCAATGTTCCCGACGGTTAAAGGCCCATCTTGAGACGTCAATTGCCTCCTCCCACAAAACCGATAATTTCGATTTGATCCCCTTCTTGAATGGGAAACTGACTGTACTTCTGTTTATCGATCACCGACAAATTAACCTCGACGGCAACCCGCTCCGGAGGCATTTTTAACTTCTCAAGAAGTTGGGAGAGATGGGTTCCCGGTTGAAGTTCTGCCCGTGTTCCGTTAATGGTGACCTGAATCATGAAATCCTGCGCGGGACTTGACCGGCGCCGAGAGAATCGCCCTCTTCAGGCCTCGCGCAAGCTCGCTAAAAAACGACGCGCCGATGAGGAGGACAAACGAACGACTTGGGCGCCCGCTTCAATACGACCCAAAAGGGTTTCAAGAGCCCGGGCCGGAGAGGAAGATCGATCATCAGTATAATATAATTATAAAAAGGTTGTCAACGATTGTCTTGTATCGTGTCTTGTGTCGAAACGGTCGCGCGGCGCTCAACAATAGTCGGCTTGGGCGCAGGCGAGGACCTGTTCCTCCCGGCTGGTGTCCCGGTAGATGGTGACCCCTTTGCATCCCGTTTCATAAGCCAAAAGGAAGACCTGTTCGACCTCTTTTAAAGTGGCCTCCTTCGGGAAGTTCACGGTCTTGGAGACGGCGTTGTCCGTATACGTCTGAAAAGCGGCCTGCATCTTCATGTGGAATTCCGGAGCGATATCATGGGCGGTCACAAAGACCTGCCGGATCTCTTTGGGAACGCCCTCAAGCCCTTGAATCGATCCGACGGCGGCGACCTGGGAGAGAAGGCGCTCCGAGTAGAAACCCTCTCTCTTCGAAATTTCCAAGAATCGCGGATTGAGTTCGGGAAGAAGTATCCCTCCCAGGACGCGCCGATGATAGGAGAGGGCGTAGAGGGGCTCGATTCCGCTGGAGCAGCCTGCGATCACACTGAGGGTTCCGGTCGGCGCGATCGTGGTGGTCGTGGCGTTCCGTAAACGGTATCCTTGCGCCGGATAGACGCTTATATCGTAGGCGGGGAAGACCCCCCGCGCTTCCGCAAGCGCCGCCGACGCCCCCCGCGCCTCCGTCCGAACATACGCCATGATCTCCCGCGCCAGCGATAACGCCTCCTCGGAGTGGTAGGGGATGCTCAGCGCCGTCAGAAGATCGGCGAATCCCATCACCCCCAAGCCGATCTTCCGCGTCTGAAGGGTCGCCGCTGAAATTTCAGGAAGAGGATGCCGGTTTTGATCAATCACGTTGTCCAAAAAATGAACCGCGTTCCAGAGGACGCGCCGGAGCTTCTCGTAGTCAATCGTTTCCTTTCCTCCGGAGCGGGAGAGCATTCTGGCGAGGTTCATGGAGCCGAGGTTGCACGATTCATAGGGGAGGAGGGGTTGTTCACCGCAAGGATTTGTCGCTTCAAACATTCCTAACGAGGGGGTGGGGTTGAATTGATTCATCCGGTCGATAAAGATAATGCCCGGCTCTCCTGTTTTCCAGGCGGATTCGACGATCTGATCGAAAACCTTGCGCGCAAGGAGCCTTCCGACCTCCTTTTTGGCGCGGGGATTGATCAGGGGGTATGTTTCATTTTTTTGATACGCTTCCATAAAATCATTGGTCAGGGCGACGGAGAGATTAAAATTCACCATCTCGCGCGGATCTTCTTTGATCTTGATGAAATCGATCACATCGGGGTGATCGACCCGAAGAATCCCCATGTTGGCGCCGCGCCGGGCCCCTCCCTGCTTGATCACTTCGGTCGCCATATTAAATACTTTCATAAACGACACCGGGCCGGAGGCGATCCCGGAGGTTGAAAGGACCGGGTCGTTTTTCGGGCGGAGCCGCGAAAAGGAAAAACCGGTTCCGCCGCCGCTTTGATGAATGATTGCCGTATTTTTGACCGTTTCGAAGATCGATTCGAGCGAATCTTCAATCGGAAGGACAAAACAGGCGGAGAGTTGCTGTAATTCTCTCCCCGCGTTCATCAAAGTGGGAGAGTTGGGGAGAAATTCGAGCGATGACATGAGATTGTAGAAAATCTCGGCCGACTCTTTTACTTTGGAGGGCCCGCCGTAAGGGAGATCGGCCTGGGCGATATTCTCCGCAACCCGATGGAACATCTCATCCGGTGTTTCGATCAATCGTCCCTTATCGTCCTTTTTAAGATATCTTTTTTCTAAAACAGTGACCGCGTTGGAAGTCAACGGGACGTTCTTGGATGCGTTCATTCTGGGGCCTCCTTAAGAAAATAGTAACGAGTTGGAGAAGAGGAGTCAAGACGCCGGAGGCGAACCGCCCTTCCGGCGCCGGGACCGTTGTTTTTTCCTTCATCCGGTGATATGATGTTTTTTCCAATATTAAGACGACCCTTTACTAAATGATGAATCGCCACAAAATGCGCCTGAATGTTTACATCGTCGGCTTGCTTCTTCTCTTTTCGCCGGCCATTTCGTTCGCAACGTCTTCCGATGAAGAGAGCGCCAAGTCTTATTTGGAGGAGGCGAACGAACTGAACAAGCTGCGCCGCTACGATGAAGCGATCGCGAAATTGACCCAAGCGGTCGAATTGAGCCTTGAAACCCACAAGTATCATCAGGCGTTGGTCATGACCTCTTTGGCGACGCGCCAGGGGCCGAAGGCGATCCTCTATTATAAAAAAATGGCGCAGGAGCATCCGAAAAGCGCGACGGTCCGCTATTGGCTGGGCCGGCTTTACCTGGAGAGCCGGGCGCTGGAGGATTCCGTTCGGGAGTTTCAAGAAGCCGCCCGTTTGGCGCCGAGTGATGAGCACGCCTTTATCTCATTGGGGCATGTTTATCTCCGGATGGGGAAGGAAAAAGAGGCGTTGAACGCCTACCTTCAGGCGAACAAGCTGACGCCGCGGGTCGCCGTCGTCCACGCCGGGATCGGAAATATTTACTTCAACCGAAAGGACTTCGCCAAGGCGGAAAAAGAGTTTGAAGAGGCGTTGAAGTTGGACGCTTCACTGACGGAAGCGCGGTATAACTTGAGCCTCATTTATGAGAAGAAGGGGGAGTTTTCCAAGGCGGTGGGGCAATGGAAGACGCTCCTTGAAGAGGATCCGAACGAGTCGCGGGCACGGGAACGGCTGGCGAGGATTTACTTTAGAGGTGAACAATATCAGGACGCGGTCCGGGAATATTCGACGCTGTCGACGGTCAAACAGAATTCGCCTGAAATTTTTTTTGCGCTTGGGGAGGCCCAAATCATGCTGGCGGCGACTTTAACCGACCCGGATCAGCAGGTTCAATTAAAAAAATCGGCCGTCGAATCATTTAAACGGACCCTCGAACTCGACCCCCAAAACAGCCGGGCGCGAAAATATCTCGACCGCCTCGCCTCTTCGAAGGATTCCGCTCAAAAGAAATAATTAGGTTTATCGGAAGGGGTTTGGGCATGTCTCGGACATTTTTTTTAATCTGCTGGATTGTCTTCTTGGCGCTGGGGAGCGCGGATATCCTCCGGGCGCAAACGGTTTATAACTGCGGCGCGCCGGAGAACCGGGAGAAGCCGACGATCGTCGAGGTAGTTCTTTCTAAAAAATGGAAAGACCGTGTTGAAGAGGTGAAGCGCTCGTTCACAGAGGGGCGTGAATCGATGAAGGTCCGAGTTAAAATTTTTCCCTTCTTGGACCCTCCCGCCAACATGGGTATCGGCAAATGTGTCTCGGCGGAAGAGGCCCGGCTGGCGATCCGCGAAGCGATCGCATATAATCGAGGGATCGAACGGCTCATTATGCAGGATATTTTGCCGCACCATTGGATCAAAATCGGTTCGACCGACTTGGCCGAAATCTCCTGGATTCCGGTCAGCCCTGAAGATCTGGCGCGGTTGTCGGATCCTGCGCTTTCCACAGATCAGTTTCAAGACCTATACCGGCGGCTTGCCACCATGAAGGAGAAAAAGCTCCCTTTCGGAATGGGAAGCGAGAAACGGGAGGAAAGCCGATAGAAGATTCGACCCGGCGAGCCCGCTTCCGTCGGATTCCGCGCCGCTCGTTTTCGGGATGGAACAAGCATGGCCGTCCGATTGCTTTAAATCGCCGCAGGAGGATAGATTGGACGTTCGACACGCGTGTTCGGCGCTTTTCCTTCTCCTGATGATCCTGGGGGGAACCCCCCTTTGCCTTGCCGGAGCGGAAGGTCGGGATATTTCAGACCTGGAGGTCTTAAGCCATGATTGGCGTCCCGACGAAGTCTGGGGGTTGATCGGTAAAACCAAATTCGTTTGGCGCGCCACCGTCCGAAACAACTCCGACCGGCGAAAACGGGTCTATGTCTATTACGATCTTTTAGACGCTGAAAATGTTCCGGCGGCCAGGGCAGTGGCGAACAGATATATCGATCCTCATCAAAAAATAGAGATTATTTCTGATTCATATATCATCAGCTCTTTTCTTCCCAAAATTAAAAACAGCCGGGTCACCCTCAAGGTCGGCTTTCCTAATTAACATCGTGATGGGTCGCCTAAAGAGGGATCTGATTCCCTATTGCTCTGATCTCCTCTCTTGCGCCTGATCCTGTAAATTTTAATGGACAAGTGTAAGCATGCTTACACAACGTAAAAAAAGATTGACAGATGTAAAAAATACTTGACACACCTCATTCCACATGCTAGATTCACCCCAATTTCATAGAAGTAGCGCGGATTAACCTCGAAGACCACCTGCGTCCCGCATTCGGATGATTTCCATTTCAACTTAAAAACGAAGTTGTTCTAATTTGGAACCAAGGCCGAAAATATCAGTTTAAATCTAAGCAAAAAATAAAATAATAAAAGTCGTTACTAACCGAGGATTAAGGAGAGAGGTTATGAAAATCTCAAAGAGAAATTGTTTAAATGTGATCTTCGCAATCTTGCTGGCGGTCTCAACCGGAAAGTGGGCGATCGCGGGAGGAGACGACCATGCCCACGGAAGCGCCCCGGACGCTCAGGCGGCCTCATCGGCGGGATGGGAAGAGCGGTTTAAAGCCCAGCTTGCCAGGGAAGATGAGATGGAAGGCCGCGCCGGGCATGCCGACAAGGTGGAAGCGGCGATGAATAAGCTGATGGAGGAGATCTCCAAAGGGAGCAAAGGCCACGACGGTCATGCCGGGGAGACGGGGCCTTTCAGCGGGATGGCGATGATGCAGCAGATGGACCGGAGTTTCTTCCTCGGTCCGACCGGCGCGAGCGAGAGCGTGGCGGCGGCGGGCCGCTGCCCCAAAAACGCCTCGGTGAGAGAATATGATGTCTCCGCCGTCAACGTGGAGGTCACCTTGAACCAGTGGCTCGACTACCATCCGGGCTATATGTATGTTCTGACCGAGAACCTTGAGAAGGTCCGGGAGGAGGAGAAGAAGAATAGAGAGGCGAGGGCCAAACCGGGATATGATCCGGGCGCGGTTTCAAACGGTCTTCAGACCGACCTGATCCAGCCGCTCAATATTCGCGGAAATCAGGGGGATTGTATCGTCTTGACCCTCCAGAATAAACTGGACGGCGAAGATGTGAGCCTTCATATCCACGGTTCAAGCGCCATTGTGCGAGCCAGCGGTAAGGCCGCCACCATCGCCAATCCGGAGTCCACGGTCAAGCCGGGCGAAAAGCAGGTCTTTGAATGGTACATTCGGCCGGATGAGCAGGAGGGGGGGCACGCGTTCCACAGCCATGTCGGGCGGGAGCAATCAAGCCTTGGGATGATCGGGACCTTTATCGTTGAACCGATCGGTTCCCGTTATCTTGATCCGATCACCGGCAAGGAGACCAAGAGCGGCTGGCAGGTGATGATCGAAGATCCGAACCGCCCCGACTTCAGGGAATTCGTCCTCATCTACCATGAGATCGGGGACGAGTCGTTCCGGCCGTTGAACCGGCAGGGAGAGATGATACCGCAACGGGATCCGAACACCGACGCCTACCGTCCCTCCGCCCGGGCGATGAACTATCGGAGCGAGCCGTTCGGGGTCAACAACCTCGCCGTTCAAGAGAAATATTTCCACTTTGAAGACGAGTCGATGTCGTACAGCTCTTATACCTTCGGCGACGCTCCCACCACCATCCCCCGGTCGTACATGGGGGATCCGGCCAAGTTCCGCCTGGTACACGGGGGGGGAGAGGTCTTCCATTCCCACCATCCCCACGGCGGGACGATCCGCTGGCTGCGTCAGCCGAAGGCCGACGGCAAGGGAGATTTCTTGATGACCGCGGCGGGAAACGGCCCGGTGAAATATCCCGAGGTCCGGACGACCTCCGACCGGGTCGATGTCCAGGTGATCGGCCCTTCCGAGGTGCTTGATCTTCAGACGGAATGCGGTTCGGGTCTTTGTCAGCAGCTGGCGGGGGACTTTCTCTTCCACTGCCATGTGGCGCACCATTATGTCGCCGGCATGTGGGGTTACTGGCGGGTTTATAATACCATTCAATCCGGGAATTATCCCTTGGCCAGCACCGACGTCATGCCGCCGTTGCAGGAGCTTCCCGACCGGAAGGGACGGATGAAGCCGGCGGTCACCTCCGACAATCTTGTCGGCCGGACGATGGACTGGTTCGACAAGAAATGGAACATTACAAAAGACAAATCGGATTGGTCGAAGCCGACTCCGGATGTGTCGGTCAAGGATTGGGTGAAAATGATGCTCCCGCCGGCCGGACAGCCGGGCCATACCTCGGATGAGAAGGGGCAGATCGTCGCCTACGACGCCACGGTGTGGGACTGGACCTGGGACGGAAATAAAGCCCTTGGAGAGCCGGAGGCGACCGGAAAGTTCGACAATCCGAAGTACAAATCGCCGATACCCGGCAAGCGGCCTCCACTCCTCTTCGAAGCGAAGACCGGAAAGTTGGCCTGGCCGCATTTCAAGCCGCACTTCGGGAAGCGGGTTCCGTTCGCCCGTCATCATGGTCCGGCGCCGTGGTTGGAGCCGATCCATATGATGAAAGAAAACGGGGCATTGCCGACCGATCCGGGTGGGAAGGGAGCGCCGGGTGAGGAGACGAATCAGCCCGCCAAACCAGGGGAGCATGGGCGATGGAGCCTCTGCCCTGAAAATGCGGGGCGAAAGCAATATTCGATTCACTTCATCCAGACCCCGATTCAGTTAAGCAAAGGGCTGGGGAAAGAGAAACCGGTTGTCGATCCCGACGGCCTTCTCTATGTCCTCCACGAGGAAGAGGCGGAGGTCCGGGCCAACCCGGCCGGTGAAAAGACGATCCCGCTCGTTTATCGCGCCAACGTCTATGATTGCGTTGACATGATCCTGACGAGCGAATGGGAGGATAACGACACCACCAACTTCCAGATGTCGAAGATCAACATTCATCCCCACTTCATCCAATTCGACAACCAATCCTCCGACGGCGTAATCACCGGCTTCTCCTACGAGCAGTCGGTCCGGCCGTTCACGCAGATGGAGAAGAAGAAACACAAAGGCCTGCCGACCCCGATGAACGCCCTCTTGACGGAGGATGCGAAGGCGGGGGCGACGAGCATCAAGATCAAGATGGCCGAAGGGGCGACCCCTTACCATGTCGGGACCGACTTGATGGTTGGGACCGATGAGGTCAAGAGCGCTGAAATCCTTTGGATCAAAAACATTAAAGGAGACACCATCACGTTTAACGCTCCGTTAAAGCATGCCCACAGAAAAGGGGAGAATATATCGGTGGAGTTTATCCGGGAGCGGTACTGGGTCGATTCCGATATCGGAACGGTCTTCTGGCACGACCACGCCTTCGGCGCTACCACCTGGCCGCACGGCGGGGTGGGGGCGATGATCGTGGAGCCGGTCGGCTCAACCTACCACAATCCCAGTACCGGGGCGCCGGTCCGGAGCGGCCCGATCGCCGATATTCGCTCGATCGAGCCGATCGGGTACGGGGTAAACGGAAGCTTCCGCGAGATGGTGGTGATGCCGCACGATACCGTGCCGACCACGGCGCAGGTCGTCACCGAAGGAAATCCACCGGGGCAGTCGATCCAAGTCGCGATCGACGCCGGCCAGACCCTCTCGTTCCAGATGCCGTATAACCTCGATAAGATCGCGGTGAAGATGATCAACGGCGGGACCCACACCACCGGAGGGGGATTCAACTTCCGGGCGGAATCGGTCGCGAGACGGCTGAAGATGAACCCGGATCCGACCCTTATCTTCTCCAGCAAGGCCCATCAAGATCCGAGCACGCCGCTCCTTCGGGCCTATCTGGGGGACACCATGGTGTTCAGGCTCCTTCATACGTTAATGAACGAGAGCCACGTGTGGCATATCGCCGGACACGCCTTCCGGACGGAGCGGTACGCCGAGAAATCGGACTTCCGGAACGCCCATCATGTCGGGATTGCGGAGCGGTATGATCTGGTCACCAAAGCGGGAGGCGCCCAGCAGATCGCCGGGGATTACCTCCATTATAACGGCCGGGCCTCTCACCTCTCGGAAGGGAGTTGGGGGATTGTCCGGGTGTTGGACAAGGAGACCCCCGATCTGAAGAAGCTCCCGGGTCGGGATGAAATCCCGGCGTCGGCGAAGTCGGTCTGCCCGGCGGACGCGCCGGTAAAGAGCTTCAACGTCATCGCCGCCGACCGCGCCTTGAAGTTCAACAGCAAGGCGCCCGACCTGATCGAGGTCGACTTTGACCGGAAACTGCAGGTGGCGAACCCCAGCGGGAAGATCTACATGCTCGAAGGGGAGAAGTCGAAAGTGGCGACGGACGGATTCCAGCCGATGCCGCTGACCCTGCATGTGAACGTCGGAGACTGTATTAAGATCAACCTCAAGAACGAGATGAAAGGGAGCCACGCCTCGTTCAGCGCCGACATGCTCGCCTTTGACCCAAAGGATTCGCATGGGGTCAATGTCGGGATGAACCCCGGGGATCAGACGGTGGCGCCGGGAAAGAGCCGGACCTACACCTTCTACGCCCATCCGCAATATGGGGAGACGGCGGCGTTGGTGTGGGACTGGGGGAACTTCATCAACAACGTGAGAGACGGGCTGTTTGGGGCGATCGTCGTCGGGCCGAAGGGATCGAAATATCGTGATCCGATGACGGGGGACGATGTTTCGTTGAAGAACGCTTGGCAGGCGGATGTGATCATCGATCGATCGATTCCGGAAAACACGAATCGGTCCGACTTCCGGGACGCCTCCCTTTTCTTCCAGGACGAGGACAATATCATCGGGACCTCCTTTATGCCGTACATTCAACAGATCGGGGGATTGACCGGGGTGAACTACCGGAGCGAGCCGTGGCTCTACCGGGAGGAACAAGGGTGCGAGCCTGGAAACATGTTCACCGCCTGTGTCGCGGGAGAGAGCGGTCTGGCGACGCCGGTGATTCAGGCGCACGCCGGCGATCCGGTGAGGATCCATGTCTTCGGAGCGTTCAACGAGCAGAACCAGATCTTCAGCATCGAAGGGCATGAATGGCCGTTTAAACCGAACATGGAGGGCGCCGACATGCTCAGCAGCCTTCAATTCGGCGGGTCGGAGCAACTTGATGTTTATTTAAAAGAGGGGGCCGGCGGGCCGTTCCGTATCCCGGGAGACTATGTCTGGCAGAATCATCGGATGCCTTACGCGGCGGCGGGGCAGTGGGGGTACCTGCGGGTGCTTGACGCAGGAGACCGGAGGATTCTCCCGCTGAATAGCGGTTCGCCGGGGACTAAGACGGCGACCGGAACGGAAGATGAAGTCCCCGGGCCCATGTCCCTGCTCCATAAATAGCGGATCGCGGAAATAGCATGATTTAAAAAATCAGGACAGGGGGAAAATTCCCTGTCCTGATTTTTCTTATGATGGGAGTATCAACATGAAGAAATCAAGTCTTCTGGCGATGGGCTTGTTCTGGGTCGGGGCTCTCGCGATGTTTACAGGCGTCGCCTTCGGTTATGAAGAGATGAATGTCGAGGACGGCGGATCGATCAACGGAAAGGTCAAATTAAAAGGGGCGATCCCGGAACCGCGCGTCTTTCCCCTTGTTCTCTACCCATTCGGGCCTTTCTGCAAAAAAATATCGGATGGGCAGGGAAACATCCGTCTCGAGGAATTCGCCGTTTCCTCCGACGGCGGAATGCAGGACGCCATCGTGGCGGTGCAACGGGTTAAAAAAGGGAAGCCCTTTCCACACATCAAAAACGAATTGGTCGCGGTCGACTGCATGTTTCATCCTGCGGATGTCCCGTCCAGCGAGCAATTCTCAACCGCTCCCGGAGGAAAACTGCGTCATGAGCACCCTTTGGTGATGGTTTTGGAAAACCATCGTCCCATCTCGGTGGTCAACAAAGACCCGATCATCCATAACGGCCAGGTCTTTCAAAATGAAAGGGGGAATATCATTCTAAACTTCCCGCTCCCCGTTTCAACCGAGCCGAGAGGGGGGGTTCTTCATTTCAAATCCGGAAAAAGAATCTCACAGATGATCTGCGGGATGCATGAGTTCATGCAGAGCTGGGGATTCGTGGTCGATAATCCTTATTACGCGAAGACGAAAAAAGGGGGGGAATTTGTGATTGATCAATTGCCTCCCGGAACCTATAAGCTGACCGCTTGGCATCCCCATCTTAAACCGATTGAACAAGAGGTGACCGTCTCGGCCAACGGGGCCGTCACGGTGGACTTTGAATTTGACTCCAGTCAGGTGGTCCGGCCGCAATACGAAAGCCAGGAGAAATTTCGGGTCGGTCCCGAAGCGCGTCCCCACGATCACCTGGAGAGTTGTGAAGCGCCCTATTGCTGAGGGAGGAGGAGATGAGACCAAGATTCGTCACATGGATCGTTGCCGCGGGTATTTGGGCTGCCGTTACGGCGGGTCGTCCGTTGGCCGTTTTTGGGTACGAAGAGATCACGGTGACCTCCAAGGGGGTCGTCGCGGGAAAGGTTTTCCTGAAGGCCCCCCCGCCTCCCTCGCGGATCTTCCACCTGATCTTCTCTCCAAATCTTGATTTCTGCGGAAGAATCTCCGACGGAAAAGGGAACCGGCTGTTGAAGGAATTCCGAGTCGCCGAAGACGGCGGGTTTCAGGATGTCGTCGTCGCCGTGGTAGGGGTCGAGAAGGGGAAGAAGTTCGACTACACGCCGGAGTTGACCGTTGAGAACTGCCGGATCGCCCCGTTCGTGGCGCCGGTCCGAAACAACCACCGGATTACCCTGATCAACAAAGACACCATCGCGCACGACATTCAGGGATACACCTTGAAAGACGACTACACCTTCGCGATGTTCAACAAGCCGTTGACGCCTGAGACGATCGCCGCGAAGGAGGTCCATCTTCGGAAGGGGCATTATATCTTTCGGACGCAGTGCGGGGTGCATGATTATATGCAATCGTGGGGGATGGCGGTCGGGAACCCCTATTTTGCGGTGACGGGACAAGATGGGAGCTTCACGATCCCGGACCTTCCGTCGGGGAGATACGATGTGATCGCATGGCATCCGCACATGAAGCCGCAGGCGCAACAGATCACGGTGGCGGAGAACGGAAAGGTGGAGTTGAATTTTGAATTTGACGCGGCTGAGGTGGACATCCCTGTGCATGACCTGCAGACCAAATACCGCCTGGAAACCGCGCTCCAACCTCGACACCTCTTTCCTCCCACCGTGGAACTCCAAAGTCCCTAGGGATTCAATCCAGATATGTGGGGAGGCGTTTATCCTCTCCGGTTAGCTGCCGGTAAAGGGTATGAAACTCCTCCGTTGACAGGGAGGGATCGGATAGCCTATCCAGGTCTCCGGGGGTAATCGGGACCTGGGACGCTTCGTCGAAAGCGGATGAGCCGATGACGATGTGCTCAGGAAAGTACCGAAACTCCGGAAGAAGATACTTGACTCCGCGGTTGTAGGTCAATGCGATCTGAATCGCAAGGCGCGCGACCGGCGCGGGAACATTCTTTCCGATCGCGATGTTTTCGGGTGGATTTCCGAGACGGAAGAATTGAGGCCGGACCCGGATAACGGAGAGGGCTTCAAATTCCTTCTTGATGGAATCGGTATCTTTTTTACGTTCAGCCGCCAGGAATAGCTCCACTAAAATTTTTTTATTCACTTCCCGCTCTTCCGACGCTTCTGTTTCTATCCCCGGTTCGGCCACATGCCCGATCCGGTATATACTTAAGGCGAAAAACTGAATTAAGGCGGCTAAAAGGAGCGGGGAAATATACCGAGTCTTCATTAAAACCTCCTAAAATATTGTATAATATATATGTAAGATGTTTAATCCGATTAAGGCGGATTATATCAGAAGACCGATCCATTTAAAAGGGTCGTTGTAATGAAGAGGCAAATTCATATGTATTCGAAAAAAATTCTCACCTTGTTGATCGTGACGGCGGTTTTAATGCTTTCAAACGGGGAGAGGGGGGAGGCAAAAGGGCCTTCCAAAGAGCTTCCGATGCTTGTGACGCTAAATGATCTGTTGACGGAGTCGGGCGAGTACGACGGGCGCCGTGTGGTGGTGACCGGCCGTGTTCAATCGATTGAAGGTCAAGTCGGCCGACGCGGAAGCGAATATGTGATCCTGGTCCTTGAAGAAGAGGGATCAAACACGATCGATCCCACTTCAACGATTAAGGTCATCAGTTTGACCCCCCCGGCGGTGCGCCAGGGACATAACGTTCTCGTCCAGGGGGTCTACCATAAGGAAGGAAGACAGGCCGGCCGGCCCTTTGAGTTTTTTATCGACGCCGAAGTGATTATTCGAGAAAAGTCATAGGCGGCCTTTTCTCCAGAATGTTTTCCATCTTCTCATCGGCTCACCCCGTGCGCGCGGCCCTCTTTATTGACACCCTTTCCGCCTTCTGTTATTCTACCGGGCATGAGACTTCCGAAAGAACGGGTCGCCGCCCTTTCAAAAACCATTTCCGAAACGCTCCTTCATGAAGGGCTTATTGGCCTGCGATCTAAAAAGGAAGCGTTGGCGCCGAAAATAGAAAAGATTATTCTGGACGACTTGCAGGTGGAGGATCGTCTGAACGCGGAAGTGAAGGAAATCTTGAAAGGCTACGAGCGAGAGATGGAAAAGGGCGAGGTCGATTATCAGAAAATGTTTCAAATGATCAAAAAGCAGTTGGTGAAAGAGCGGGACCTGGTTCTCTAATCTGCATTTCTTACGGGGTGTGTTCGGGCAATGGATCGGACTCCATGATCTTGAGCGAAGATAAAATCAACCACCTCTCCCACCTCATTCTACAGGGTTTGGAAAAGGATCCGGACGTCGAACGGAAGGCTTCCCAGCCGGAGCTTCTTCGGGGCATTAAGCGGATTTTTTTTTCAGAGATGAAGCAAGACGAACAGCTCGATGAGATGGTCCGGGCGAAATTGGCTTCTTATTCAAGAAAGATCGTCGAAGGAAGTCCTGAATGGGATATCCTTTACCAAAAGACATTTAATGAGGAAATGAAAAAAAGGAGAAAATGATTTTGAAGTTCGGAGCGAGCCTTATTCTTTTAACTGTTGTTTTCGTATTTTTTGCGAAGGGGGTTGGGAAGGTTTACGCGGAAGAGACCATCAGCAGAAGTCAAGTCTTAAGGGAACACCATCGCCTCCTGCATCAAATGTTGAATGTCATGAAAGACAATGTAGACGCCACTCAAAAGATTATGGAAGGGAAACTCTCCGTTTCCGGTCGAAAGGCGATGAAAAAGAAACTGGCCGACATGGTCGGGGAGGTCGAAGATATGATCCAAAAACACGACAGTCTTATGAAATCGTTTGAAGAGATGACCCAAAAACAAGAATCAAAGCCGGATAAAGGAATCGAGGAGATCCCTTAAACAACGACACCGTTTCATCAGATGACTTCTTCGCAATTTTCCTCGCGCCTATTGTTATCTCAAAGAGGCGCCGCCGCTTTTCTATTTCCATCCTCAAAAAACCTGTTTCAACGCCATATGCGCCTAGGCCGGATCATAAAGATGATTTATCCCGTGAGGATTGTGAAGCGGATAAACACGCCGGTCTCCCCGCCGTCCGGCTCGCCGGGAGGAGATATTTGGTTTTCTCGGACCGTATGATATAGTATGGAGTCGAATCATGACTGAATCGAAGCCGGCGTCGAAAAGGGGAAAGGGAGGGGGGAGCCTTCTCGTCGCGCAATTTTTACTCGGCCTCCTTATTTACGTCGCCTTGACCCTCTATCCGATCCGGCCTAAGATATCTTTGGTCGTCATTTATTTTTTGGTTTTAGGAATCCTTTATTTTTCATGGAAAGGTTTAAAAGGACTCTGGAAATAATTTACAAAGAGGTGGGGGATGAGCGGGCGCCATAATAATCACAGTCATCATGGGGAGAAGGAAATCTATCATCTCCATGAGCATACCTGCGGTTTTGATGTGGATCATCCCCACGAGGCGATGGTTCCCCCTTCGTCCTTATCCGTCCGTTCGGAGGAGCGAAGGAAATTAGTCGGGGCGATTATATTGACCGGCGCCGTCATGCTCCTGGAAGTGGTCGGGGGGATCTGGTCGAACAGCTTGGCGCTGATATCGGACGCCGGCCATATGTTGTCCCATCTCCTTGCGTTGTTGATCAGTTATTTGGCGCTGGTCTTTTCACTGAAGCCGCCGACCTCAAAAAAGACGTTCGGGTTTTACCGGCTTGAAATTTTAGCGGCCCTTTTAAACGGCTTTCTTCTCCTTCTGGTCACCTTTTGGATTTTCTACCAAGCGTATCACCGATTTTACGCCCCCCAGCCGGTCGCCTCCTTTGAGATGATGGTGATCGCCCTGATCGGATTGGCCGCCAATTTGGGCGCGGCGTTCCTCTTAAGCGGGACGACGCGGCGGAGCATCAATCTCCGGTCGGCCTTTCTGCATCTGATGGGAGACACCCTCTCATCGGTAGGGGTCGTGGCCGCCGCGGGGGTGATTTATTTTACGCAATGGTGGTTTTTGGACCCCCTCGTCGGGGCGCTTTTGTCTTTTTTTATTCTCTTTTGGGCGTTTCGGCTCATGATCGACTCGGTCGATATCTTATTGGAAGCGACGCCGAAGGAAATCGACCCGGAGCGGGTGATCGAGGCGGTGAAGGTGATTAAAGAGGTGCGGGACGTGCACGACGTTCATGTTTGGACGCTCACCTCCGGGATGTACGCCCTGTCGGCCCATGTCGCGGTGCAGGACATGCCTCTAAAGGAGACGGCGCATATTTTGAGAACGATCAATTTCCTTCTCTGTCAACGTTTTAAAATCGGTCATGCCGCGATACAATTTGAAATCGAAAACGCTTCCGCGCCGTCGGCGAAATGAGATCGCGGGGGTATACCGCCCCTTCCGACGGAGGGAGGGAGTCTTAGACTCAGAAGAGGACGACATTGGAAAATCGACCCGACGAACTGGACGAGTTTGACCAATCGGAGTACCGTTTGGCCCTGGGGCAGCTTGAACGCGCCGCGGAGCTGATGCGTCTCGATCCGAATCTCCGCGAGCGGTTCAAGACCCCCGAGCGGGCCCTTATCGTCAGCGTCCCGATCCGACGCGACGACGGCCGGGTCCAGGTTTTCCGGGGCTATCGCGTTCAACACGACTCCGCCCTCGGCCCGTTCAAGGGGGGAATCCGCTACCATCCCGGCGTCAACTTGGGAGAGGTCTCGGCCCTCGCGATGCGAATGGCCTGGAAATGCGCCCTGGTCCAACTTCCCTACGGCGGGGCGAAAGGGGGGATCCGGTGCGATCCAAAGTCCCTTTCCCGCAATGAATTGCAACGGCTGACGCGGCGTTATACCGCCGAGATATTCCCGATGATCGGCCCCGATAAGGATATTCCGGCGCCGGACGTCGGAACGAACGAGCAGATCATGGCCTGGATGATGGACACCTACAGCCAGCAGGTCGGCTACGCCGTCCCGGGGGTCGTCACCGGAAAGCCGATCAGTATCGGCGGCTCTTTGGGACGGGAAGAGGCGACCGGCCGCGGGCTCTTTGTGACTATTTTGGAGGCGATGCGCCATCTGCGCATTCCGGTTTCGGAAAGCGCCGCCATCATCCAAGGGTTTGGGAATGTCGGGAAAAACGCCGCCAGGATGTTGTCCGGGCATGGGATTCGGGTCGTGGGGGTGTCCGATTCCAAAGGGGGGGTCTATCACCCGAAGGGGCTCGATCTCGGCCGTCTTTTCGCCCATAAAGAGGAGAACAAAACGGTGGTCGGTTTTCCGGGAGCGGAAGGGGTTCCGGCGGATCGACTCTTGGAACTCCCCTGCACGGTCCTGATCCCGGCCGCGTTGTCGGGAGCGATTCACCTTAAAAACGCGGACCGTCTCCAATGCCGGATCTTGGCGGAAGGGGCGAACGGGCCGACGGAGCTGGAAGCCGACGCGATCTTGCGGGATCGCGGCGTCTTTGTCATTCCCGATATCCTCGCGAACGCGGGAGGGGTGATCGTCTCCTACTTCGAATGGGTCCAGGACCTTCAAAACTATTTCTGGAAAGAAAAAGAGATCCATGACCGTCTGGCGGAGATCATCACGGGGTCGTTCTCACAAGTTCTGGCCCGGTCGCTTTCGGATAAAATCGATATGCGGATGGCGGCGTTGATCAGCGGGATTGAACGGATCGCCAAGGCGCACCTGGCCCGGGGATTGTATCCGTAAACGTCAAACGTAGGGGGCGGATCGGTGTGTGCCTGCTCCCTTCAATGGGGCGCGCATCGGCGCTCCCTTACAGGAAAAAAACGGATGGATCTATTCGAACGGATGAAAATCGAGGGGCATGAGCAGGTCCTCTTCTGCTCCGACGCTCCGTCCGGTCTCCAGGCGATTATCGCCATTCACAGTACGCGATTGGGGCCGGCCCTGGGAGGATGCCGTATGTGGCCGTACCCGACCTTCGATGCGGCCCTTTCCGATGTTCTCCGCCTCTCCAAGGCGATGACCTACAAGGCGGCCATCAGCGGACTTTCGTTGGGGGGAGGGAAGAGTATTATTTGGGGAGACCCCCGGAAAGACAAAACGGAAAAAAAGTTGAGCGCCTTCGCAAAATACGTCGGCTCGCTGGGAGGGCGGTATGTTGTCGCGGAGGATGTGGGGATCAGCCTTTCCGACATCGAACGGATGCGACAAGTCACCCCGTATGTCGCCGGATTTCCCCTGGAGCAAGGGGGGAGCGGCGATCCATCACCCGCGACCGCCTACGGGGTTTTTTGCGGAATGCGCGCCTGTCTCGAGGAAGTTTTCGGGAGCGGCTCTTTTCAAGGGAAGAAGGTAGCGATTCAGGGGATGGGGAAAGTCGGGTACGCCTTGGCGGAACTGCTCCATCAGGCGGGCGCCAAACTCTATATCTCCGATATGGACCCGGAGCGGGTGGCGATGGGGACCCGCGCCTTTAGCGCCGATCCCCTTTTAGGGCATGAGATTTATCGGGTGGAATGCGATATTTACGCCCCCTGCGCTTTGGGAGGGTCCTTAAATGAGAGGACGATCCCGCGGCTTTCCTGCCCGATCGTCGCCGGCTCCGCCAATAATCAATTGGAGACCCCCCAAGCCGCCCTCCTCTTGGAAGAGCGGAAGATTTTATACGCCCCCGACTATGTCATCAACGCGGGCGGACTGATCAATATTTCCGATGAGCTGACCGGCTACTCTAAAGAGCGGGCGACTCAAAAAATAGAGCGAATCTATGATCGGCTGAAAGCCGTTTTCGCCCTTGCTAAAAAAGAATCGATTTCCACTTCCGAAGCGGCCGACCGGTTGGCGCGGGAACGGCTTGAGAAGGGAAACCATGGCAGACAACCGGGCTGAGCCGAGGCCGGTCTGGCGAGCGGTGGTCGCCGCTCTCCTCTCGTTGTTTTTTGCGGGCCTGGGACATCTTTTCCTTCGTCGCTATATCCGAGGCGTCGGTTTTTTGGCGCCGTCCGTCTTTTTTTACATGATTTCGGATTACACACCGAAAGGAATCCTTCTCAATATCGTTTTTTTTATCGTCTCGGCCGTGGACGCCTTTTCGATCGGAAGGCGGGGATTTGGAATTTTTTGATAACGTGGTAAACTTTAAAAAAGGGGGATGGGGTGTCTTGTTATTTTAGAAACAAAGAGGTAAAGGGCATCTTCGATGAAGCGGGAGTGAAACCGTCCCCGGAAAATA
The DNA here is from genome assembly GCA_035293225.1 of Candidatus Manganitrophaceae bacterium. Lineage (GTDB taxonomy): Bacteria > Nitrospirota > Nitrospiria > SBBL01 > Manganitrophaceae > DATDON01. The sequence goes on along the minus strand of DATDON010000178.1, from coordinate 1,242 downwards.
AAAAAGGGATCGATCAAAAGTTCCATCGGATCGTGGAAGTGGTTTATAAAAATTGCGGCGACATTTGGCCCAAGGTGAAAAGATTGGGAGAAGATCTCCCCCTCCGAAAAAAACTGATCAGCGGGCTCAAGAAGAAATAAGGGGCCGATTCGAAAGATGAGAAAGGGGCTTCAAAAAAATAGATTGTGGGCGGGTCTCAACCGACCGGACGCCGCCGCCCCCGACATCACGATCGTCGGCATCCCGTACGACGGGGCGGTCTGTTACCGGGCCGGCGCGGCGAAAGGGCCCGACCGAATCCGATCGATTTCGGCCGAAATTCCTCCGGTGGTCGAGACGGGGGAGATCTTAAAGGAGCTGGTGGTTCGAGACGACGGCAATCTTCGGTTCGGAAAAGATTTCGTCGCCTCTTTCCCGATGATTGAAAAGGAGATCGCGGCGCGGGCCGCCTTTTCTTTTGTCCTGACGTTGGGAGGGGACCATTCGGTCGCGATCCCGGTCCACCGCGCCCTCAGCATGAGCGCGAGCGAAGAAATCGGATTGATCTTTGTCGACGCCCATACCGATTTGTCCGACAGCTTCGACGGCTCTCCTTATTCGCACGCCTGCCCTTTGCGGCGGACGATGGAAGAGGGAAAGTTCTCTCCGGAGAATACCGTCTTGGTCGGGACCCGCTGTTTTGAGGTCGCCGGGCTTCGATTCATTCAGGAAAATGAGATCAAGATGTTCCCGGCCTATGAAATCGCGGATCGGGGGGCGCTCGCCGTCGCCGATGAGATCGTGAAACGCCTCAGCCATCTTCAGAACATCTATCTTTCGATCGACATCGACGCCCTCGATCCCGCCTTCGCCCCCGGAACCGGCATTCCGGACGCGGGGGGGCTTTCCACGCGGGATGTCATGACCTTGATCCGGCGCCTTCATCCCTTGCCGCTCGTCGGCGCCGATCTGGTCGAGGTGGCGCCGCCGCTAGACGTTTCCGATATCACCAGTTTTGCGGCGCTCCGGATCATCACCGAGATTTTCGGTCTCGTTCACCGGAGAAAACTTCAGGGCCAGCGCTTCCGGCTTTTGTAAGAGGGGCGGCGCGCCCTGTTTCATTCAGTCCGAAGGATTTTTTATGAAAAAGAAGAAGTTGAAAGCGCCCGCTTTGAAAACCGCCGTTCCGGGGGCGCAAGCCCGTAAATGGGTCGAGCGGGACAACGCCGTAATCTCCCCTTCCTACACCCGGCAGTATGCGTT
>DATDON010000177.1:0-7867 GCA_035293225.1 Candidatus Manganitrophaceae bacterium | reverse complement strand
AGCGGGGTTTGCAGCCTATAGTCCCGATGGGGAATATTTGATATCGAGAAGCGGAGATAATGGCATTCTTTTATGGGATCTAGAGCGTGGTAAGCAGATTAGGCAATTTGGCGGTAAGACGCAAGTTACCTCTGCTGCCTTCAGGTCAGATGGCCGGTATCTTGTCTCTGGCCATGCCTTTGGTCAGCTTCGATTGTGGGAAGTAAAAACTGGAAAAGAAGTGAGGGTTTTTAACGGACCTATCAACGAAATCAAATCGGTGGCTTTTTCCCCGGATGGGAAGCATATTGTTTCTGGTGGTGGACCTCATATATGGGAAACGGAAACTGGCCAGCTCATCAAGACCCTCATTGGACATGGTACTACCGTGAACTCGATTGCTGTGAGCCCGGACGGTCAGTATATCGCTTCAGGCAGTTACGATGGAACTCTTATACTTTGGGATGCCAAGACAGGTAACCTTATTAGCATGTTTAATAATAACAAGGGACAATAACAAGGGACACATCCCATTTTTATGATGATTTTCAAAAGAGAAAATTGGGGTCAGAGAACATTTTAACTGGGTGTCCTAATGAATAGGAAAAAATGTTCTTTGACCCCAATTTTTTCCCACGATCTTAAAAATAGAACAATCGGGATGGAGGGGCTGTTGAAAAACCTTCTGTTCACCCTTCGACAGGGTCAGGGCGAACGGGGCATCCATAGATACTTTTTTGACATGCCGGCGGAAGAGCCCTCGGAGCGATCTTCAGCCGGTGAAAGGTTTGAAGATTCCGAAGCAGCTGGTATAGCCGTGTAGAAATGTGGCCCCTCCCACCGCTCCGATTTCACCGTTGCAAAAAAAACCTCCGACCGGAATAGGGCCGATCTTGGCTTGGAATAAGCTTGTGTCGTGGTCGGGTTTTCCGTAGAGATGCTCCCCCCGTCCAAGACAGGAGAAGAGGAGCGCGCCGCTCGCCGATCGGGGGCCTCCTTCGGTTTGGTATCGCGTCAGCAGCCATTGAAGCTCCTCGGCGGAGGTCGCCGCGTCCCGCAGATGGAACTGGACGGTTTGTCCTTCCCGGAGGATCGCCCCGACCGCAAGCGCCCCGCTTTTTGAATCCATTCCGAGCAGGTTTCGAATGAGGAAATCTCCGCGAGAGGGGTTTTCCTTGAAGGGGGTCATCGCCACCCCGATGAACAGGGAATGCCGCATCAGCGGTTGGTCTTCCTCGTTCAGCCGGTCGTAGAGTTCTTGGAGGAGGGTCAGAGGAGATTGATGGTCGATCTCGATCAACAGGTTCCTGTCGCACTTTGTGATGGAGAGGGGCGCTCCGATCGGCCGGCATCCCTGCGCGACGATCGTGTCGATTTGGATGTTTCCGCTCAGGGCGACGCCGACCATCCCCGAGCGATAGGTTTTTTGATTCAGAAAAAGCCCGTTTTGGCCGAGATCTCTCCCGCCGCTCGCGAGGCCCCCGACCTTCACCGCATTCGGATAGGCGAAGTCGAGCCCCATCAGGCCTTTTTCGGCGTCAAACGAAAAAGGGTCGGCCAGCAAAACAAAATGAGGGGGGGATTGAGACGTGGAGGGCTCCGGCTGGAAACGGGCCTGCCATTTTTTCGGGCTTGCGTCGAGATCGGGGAGATCCGAATTATCGAGATGGAACGGCCTCACTTCGACTCCCGGGAGCCGCGCCGCGGTCAGCGACATCGCCTGGCGGCGTTCCATCTCCCGTCCGCCGCCGATCACCCCTCCCGCCGAACAACCGACCAGCGCCTCGCAGCCGAGCGCTTCCCCGACCCGAGAGGGGAGGGTCTCATAATCGCTTTGATAGTGAGAAGAGACAAAGAGAAAGGCAAGATCGATCGGCCCTTCCCCCATCTGGTTCCGGATCGCCTGAACGGACCGCTCAACCGATTTCTCGCATGACGCCCCTTCGCTGAAGGCGGAAGCCCATTTCATCCGATCATCCTTTCGTTTCCCATGAAAGCGCCGACCTCCACCGTGACGGCCCTTCCGCTCTGTTTATCTTTGAACATCATATCTTTTCCTCGGCGGCTTGTCGAGCGATTTAAACCTCGTAAAAAAATCGTTCCTGATCGGGGTCCCGGCCGCGCCGGATTGCATCAAAGTCGACTTTGTTGTTTCAAGAGGAGCGTCTTTTATGATATCTTTAATTCACTTTCAGGAGAGAAGACGAATTGAAAAGCGTTGATACGCCGACATGGGACCTGAGCGATCTCTATTCCGGCATTGAAGATCCTAAGATCGCGTCCGACCTCTCGGTCTGCCTCAAAGAGGCCGGGGAGTTTGAAAAAAAATACCGCGGCAAAATTTCGCCGGAACCGATCCCGCCGCGTGAATTTTTGGTTCTGATTCAAGAGGTCGAATCGATCCGCGAAAGAGCCGACCGGGTCCTCTCCTACGCCGATCTGGTCTTCGCGGCCGACACCCACGATCCGAGCCACGGGGCGTTCCTCCAGTGGGTCCGGGAGCGCTTGACCGAGATCGAGAAAAAGCTCCTCTTTTTTGAGCTGGAATGGGCGGCGCTTCCCGATGAGCGCGCCAAAGAATCGATTCATGCCCCCGAATTGGCTCGGTACCGGCATTTCTTGGAGACGCTCCGCCGGATGGCGCCGCACCGGCTCTCGGAGCCGGAAGAGAAGATTCTGGCGGAGAAGGCGAACACCGGCGTCCGCGCCTTCCAAAGGCTTTTTGACGAAGCGATCAACAACATCCGGTTCGATGTTGAACGCGAAGGGCGAATTCAGAAAATGACGGAGCAGGAGGCGCTCGCCCTTCTCTATCATCCCCACCGGGATGTTCGGCGGGCGGCGGCCAAGGGATTGACCGAAGGGTTTCAGCGGAACGCCCCCCTGTTGACCTTCATTTTCAATCAGGTCGTCGCCGATCACGCCGCGGACGACCGGCTGCGCCGCTTTCCCGATCCGATGGCTTACCGGAACCTGTCGAATGAAATCGATCCAGGGGCGGTGGAGACGCTCCTCTCCTCTTGCGAAGGCGCCTTCGGACTCGTCGCCCGCTATTACACTCTTAAAAAGAGACGGCTTGGATTGGAGACCCTCTATGATTACGACCGCTACGCCCCGCTCGCGTCGGTCCAGAGTGGAGCGCCGGATGTCGAGGAGCCGATCTCATTTAACGCCGCCAAGGAAAAAGTCCTCTCCGCCTTCCATGATTTTTCGCCGAAGGCCGAAGAGATCGCCTCTCTCTTTTTTCAAAAGGGATGGATCGACGCCGCCGTCCGGCCCGGGAAGCGGGGAGGGGCCTTCAGTCATGGGACGGTCCCCGGCGCCCATCCCTATGTCTTCGTCAATTTTTTGGGGACTCCCCGCGACGTCATGACCCTGGCGCACGAATTGGGTCACGGGATTCATCAATGGCTGTCGCGCGAGCAGAGTTATTTGAACTTCGACACCCCTCTCACCACGGCGGAGACCGCCAGCGTCTTCGCGGAGATGTTGGTGTTCCATCGCTTCAAAAAAGAAGAGTCGAACCCCGCGCGCCGGCTCGCTTTGTTGATGGAAAAGTTGGAAGAGAGTTTCGCCACGGTGTTCAGGCAGGCGGTCCTCTGCCGTTTCGAGCAGGTGGTTCACGCGGCGCGCCGAAACGAAGGGGAGCTCAGCCCGGAGCGCCTGAATGAATTTTGGACGGCGGCGAACCGGCCGATGTTTCAAGACTCGGTCGTTTTGACCGACGATTACGGATGGTGGTGGAGCTATATTCCGCATTTCATTCATTCTCCTTTCTACACCTACGCCTATGCCTTTGGACATCTTTTGGTCTTGGCGCTTTATCAACGGTATCTCCAAGAGGGGAAAAAATTCGTTCCGAAGTACCTTCATTTCCTCTCCGCCGGCGGCTCGCGACCCCCCGACGCGTTGCTACTGGAAAAGATGGATCTCTCCGTCGGCGAGAGCGGTTTCTGGAAGGGAGGCCTTGATATTTTGGAGCGGATGCTCGCGGAGGCGGAGCGTCTCGCGGAGGAGATTCCCGCTTGATTGGAAAAACCCCTTGGAAAATATTCCGAAAGTTTGGTAGAATTCCGGGAAAATAAGGAGAATCATCATGACGGTCCCTCTTGAAGAAAAAATTCGAATCGGAATTATCGGCCTCGGCTATGTCGGGCTCCCCCTGGCGGTGGAGTTCGGAAAACGGTTCAAGACGGTCGGGTTTGATATCAATCCGCGGCGGATCGAAGCGCTTCGACAGGGGATCGACTCCACGTTGGAGGTCGACGGCGCCGCGTTGAAGGAGGCGGCCCGGCTCTCCTACGCGACCGATCTCCAATGGATCAAAGAATGCAATTTTTTCATCGTGACCGTCCCGACCCCGATCGACACCTATAAAAATCCCGACCTGACCCCCCTCATCCGGGCGAGTCAAAGCGTCGGGGCGGTTTTGAAAAAAGGGGACGTCGTCGTCTACGAATCGACCGTCTATCCCGGCGTGACCGAGGAGATTTGCGTCCCGATCCTGGCGGAGAAATCGGGGCTGGTTTTCAACCGCGATTTTTTCGCCGGCTACTCTCCCGAACGGGTCAACCCGGGAGATAAGGAACATACCGTTACCAAGATATTGAAGGTCGTTTCCGGCTCCACCCCCGAAGCGCTGGAGGCGATTGACGCCGTCTACCGGTCGATCATCACTGCCGGGACCCATCGCGCCGAGTCGATCCGGGTCGCCGAGGCGGCGAAGGTCATCGAAAATACGCAGCGCGACGTGAATATTGCGTTGATCAACGAGCTGGCCCTTCTCTTCAACCGCCTGGGAATCGATACCGACGCAGTATTGAGGGCGGCGGCGACGAAGTGGAATTTTTTAAATTTTTCGCCCGGGCTGGTGGGGGGCCACTGCATCGGCGTCGATCCCTATTATCTCACCCACAAGGCGCGGGAGGTCGGCTATCACCCGGAGGTGATCCTGGCGGGACGGCGGATCAACGACAACATGGGGGTCTACGTGGCGGGTCAAATCGTGAAATTGATGACCCAAAAACGGATCCATGTGGCGGGGAGCGAGATCCTGATCCTCGGCTTGACCTTCAAGGAGAACTGCCCCGACATCCGGAACAGCCGCGTGATCGATATCATCCGAGAGCTTCAAAATTACAACGCCCGCATCCATGTGCACGATCCATGGGCCGACATTCACGAAGTGGAGCATGAGTACGGCATTAAACCGGCCGAGAAACTCTACGACCGTTACTATGACGCGATTGTTCTCGCGGTGCCTCATCGACAATTTAAGAAATGGTCAATGGACGATCTGAATCGATACGCCAAGGAGCAGCGGGTCATCTATGACGTCAAGCATCTTTGGGATCGGTCTTGGGTCGATGGAAGACTTTGAGGTAAGAACGTTAAACGTTATTCGTTAAACGTTCAACGTAAGATCAAAATCAATATTATTTTTGTTATTTTTTTCACGATTAACGAATAACGATTCTTTCAGGAGTTCTCTCTGAAGATCCTCGTGACCGGCGCGGCCGGTTTTATCGGATATCATCTCGCCGATCGGTTGCTTGAGCGCGGCCATTCCGTGATCGGGCTCGACAATCTCAATCCCTATTATGACGTCCAGTTGAAGATCGACCGGTTGAAGCAGCTCGAAGGGAAGCCGGCGTTCCGATTCGTCAAGGCCGACCTTTCCGACCGGAAGGCGCTCGCCGATCTCTTTCAGGGGAACCGGTTCGACCGGGTCCTCCACCTGGCGGCGCAAGCGGGGGTCCGCTACAGCCTGGAGAACCCCCACGTCTATATCGAGAGCAACCTGGTCGGCTTTCTCCACATCCTGGAGGGATGCCGCCACGCCCAGGTTCCCCATCTCGTTTACGCCTCTTCCAGTTCGGTGTACGGCGCCAACACACGGATGCCTTTCTCGGTCCACCACAATGTGGACCACCCGGTCTCTCTCTACGCCGCGACTAAAAAGGCGAACGAACTGATGGCCCATTCCTATTCCCACCTTTACCGCCTTCCGACGACCGGCCTTCGTTTTTTTACCGTTTACGGCCCGTGGGGACGGCCCGATATGGCGCTCTTTCTTTTTACGAAGGCGATCTTGGGGGGGAGGCCGATCGATGTCTACAACCAAGGCCGGATGCAAAGAGACTTTACTTATATCGACGATATCGTCGAAGGGGTCCTCCGCGCGGCGGAGAGGATTCCCTCTCCCGATCCGGCCTGGACGGGAGACGCCCCCGATCCGGCGACCAGCGCCGCCCCGTATCGCCTCTACAATATCGGGAATCACAGCCCCGTCCCGCTGTTGACGCTGATCGATCTGTTGGAGAAAAAATTGGGAAAGAAAGCGGAGCGGCGGCTTCTCCCGATGCAACCGGGGGATGTGCCGGCGACCTTCGCCGACGTTAACGACCTGATCGAAGATGTCGGCTTCAAGCCGGCGACCCCCATTGACGAGGGGATCGGGAAATTCGTCGATTGGTACCGGAATTATTATCAGGTTTGATTTTCTCCGCGAATATTCCGGATTGTCCGCGATGGGAGCGTTGATCGGACCGCCGAACCGTTTTTTTACGCGGTCTGATTATTCTGATTGTAATGTGAAAAAGTGGAGAGGGCCCAAGATTCGATTTCGATCCGATTCCCTCCCTTCCTTTTAGCGTGGTACATGGCGTGGTCCGCCCGTTTGAAAAGGCGGTCGGCGGTGTCGCCTCTTCTGAAAGCCGCGATCCCCATGCTCAGGGAGATGTTTCCGTTCCGACTGCGATAAAAAGCGAGACGGATCCGTTCCCCGATTTCGTAAGCCGCCTCCAAATTCGAATCGATCAAGATCACTGAAAATTCATCCCCGCCGTACCTTGCGCCGCAATCGACCCCTTCCCGAATCATTCGCCGAATAATCCGCCCGGCCTCTTTCAACAGATCGTCCCCGGCGGTGTGTCCGTGGACGTCGTTATATTTTTTAAATTGATCGATGTCGAGGAAGAGAAGCGCGAACTGCTCTTTCTGACGGTTGGCGCGCTCGACCTCTTTTTTCAATTGCTCGTGGAAAAAACGGCTGTTGTAAATCTGAGTCAAATGATCCGTGATCGACAGCCGTTGAAGTTCCGAATTTTCCGAATGGCGCGACCTCCCTTTTTGGATCAGAAAATAGATCAAGAGAAGCGTGACCGCTAAATTCGTCAATGTGAGGATGGAATCGGCAAGGAGCGCTTTTTGATCGGAGAAAACAGGCTCCCCTTTAAAATAATCGGCTCCCCATGGGACCAGGAGGAGCAAGAGGATTAAGACCGCGATCGCAACGGAAAGAACTTTCTCTCTCAAATCTGAACCGGGTTTCATTTTGCAGTCTTCTTGAAATATCCGATTTTAACATTCGGAAGGGACCGACACAGGGCAAAGAAAAGAGAGAAAGCGTAAGAAGAGAAAAACCGGAAGAATGGAATAAAAGTCATCTCAACCAAGAGGAATCGTAACACAGCCATGATCGAGATGCAATCCCCGCCCCCTTCCGGAACATCGATGGGGTCGGATCCATGATCATCGTCGTGACGGGGGTCATCGGCTTTGCCGTTCCTAAAAATAGAAGGGATTAAGAGGCGCATCAAAGTTTTCTTTCCATCTTTCTTCCGTTTTCCCGTTGTTTTCTGTATAATATCCCGATCGTCTTGAGCGTTCTCAATTTCAGGTCGTCTCCATCAGGGCTTGTTTGCTTAAAAAACTTTTTAGAAAATTTATTTTCCCGATCGCATACGCCTTCGCCTGGATGTTGGTGAAGCTCTACCAGATGACCTGCCGGGTGGAGCATCAAGGGCCGTTTTTAGAATATTTAAACCGCCCCGAACCGGTTCTTCTAACCTGGTGGCATCAGGATATGCTTTTCAATTTTGTCTTT
>DATDON010000176.1:0-2712 GCA_035293225.1 Candidatus Manganitrophaceae bacterium | reverse complement strand
GAGATTCTCTACCAAATTTCTCGAACCCTTATTTCGAATTTCCATCTGGATGGAATTCTCAAAGAGATCCTCCGGGAGGCTTCACGGGTCACCGGTTTTTCCAGAGGTCTTTTCCTCCTCTACAAAGGAAAAGAGATTCGGGTCGCTTCGACGGAACGGAAAAAGACGGCGTCGGAGGCGGATTGGGCGCCCGTCGCGGCTTCGGTCTTCAAAGAAGAAAAGGAGATTTTGGAACGATTGCGTAAAGGGGAGGTTATTTTAATTTCAAGTCCTGAAGAAGCAAAGTTCGAGGAAAGACGCGTCCTAAGACGCTTGAATGCGAAAGCCTTTTTTGCGATTCCCCTCCTCTATCAAGGCCGGTTCTGCGGCGTTTTTTATCTGGATCAGCCTCAAACTTCGCGGCATTTTACAAAAGGGGATATCCGTCTTGTTCTCGGCTTGGCCGATATGGCGGCGGTCGCGATTCAAAACGCCGATCTTTTTGAAACATTGCGGCGAACCAACCGGGGCCTGCTCAGAACGAAATGGGCCTTGGAAACGGCGAACAGCCAATTGAAGAGCTTGGATCAAATGAAGACGAATCTCTTATCCAATGTTTCGCATGAGCTCAAGACGCCGATGGTCGCGGTAAAAGGATACGCCGGCCTGATCTTAAAAGGGAAAGCCGGGCCCGTGACGCCGCTTCAAAAGGAATATTTGGAAATCTCTCTTCGGAATATCCAAAGGCAGCTCGCGTTGATTGATGATCTTTTAAATTTTTCGAAGCTGGAAACGGGCGGGGATTTCTTTCTGATGGAGCGGATCGACTTGATCGAAACGCTGAATGAAAGTTTGCATTTGATCAGGCCGAGGGCCGAGGAGAAGAAAATCGGTCTGGAGGTCCACGCGGCGCCGGGACCGCATTGGGTCAGGGCCGATCGCGTCAAAATAGGCCAGGTCTTTAATAATTTACTCTCCAACGCCGTGAAGTTCACACCGGAGCGTGGAAAAGTGACGGTCGCGTTCAAGAAGGGGAAAAACGGGAGCTTAAACGTCTCGGTTTCGGACACCGGCATCGGCATTCATCCAAAGAAGCGGGAAAAAATTTTCGAACGATTTTACCAGGTGGAGTCCTCTGAGTCGCGGCGCTACGGCGGGATCGGTTTAGGGCTGGCCATCACGCAGGATATCGTGAAACGGCACGGGGGCCAAATCAAAGTGGCCGGCCGGTGGGGACGCGGCGCGCGATTTACTTTCTCGCTTCCGATGGAAAGCCTTTCTGAGGCGTCTCTCCCAGGAGAGACAAAGGGGGGTGAAAGGATGGAGCGAACAGGCTCCATGGATTGAGGGAGACGAAATGAAAACCGAAACAGTTGTTAAAGAAAAGTTAATCCTGGTGGTGGACGACGAGGAATCGGTCCGAAAGTATCTCTCTACGCTGTTGGTTTCGGAAGGGTATGAGGTGGCGCTCGCGGAGGGAGGGGAGGAGGCGGTCGCGATGCTGAAACAGGGGATTTCGCCTTCCTTGATCATTCTGGACGTCATGATGCCTCGGATGGACGGGTTGGAGGCGCTCCGAAAAATTCAAGAGATCCATAAGGGGCTTCCGGTCATCATGCTTTCGGCGATGGGGCAAACCGCCTCCATCGTGAAGGCGATGAAGATGGGAGCGTCCGACTATCTCACGAAGCCTTTCGAGGATGAAGAGCTTTGCATCGCGCTGGGAAAGGTTTTCGAAAAGATGATGTTGGCGCGCGAGGTCGAAGATTTGCGCGGGCGGCTCAACGAGAAAAACGATTTCATCACCATCGATCCTGAAATGATCCGGATTAAAGAGATCATCCGAAAAATCGCGGGGACCGACGCCACCGTGCTGATTTTGGGCGAAAGCGGCGTCGGGAAAGAGTTGATCGCCCGGGCGATCCACGAAAACTCCCCGAGGCGGGAGAAGTTGATGGTTCGGGTGAACTGCGCCGCGCTCCCTGCCGAGCTTTTGGAGAGCGAATTGTTCGGTTTTGAGCGGGGCGCGTTTACCGGCGCCATGCGCGGAAAGATGGGAAAGTTCGAGCTGGCCAACGAAGGAACCATTTTCCTGGACGAGATCGCGGAAATGAGCCCCGGCCTTCAAGCGAAGCTGCTCCACGTCTTGCAGGATGGGGAATTCTCCAAACTGGGAGGGAAAAAGGATACCAAGGTGGATGTCCGGGTGGTGGCGGCCACCAACCAGAACCTGGAGCGGGCGATTCAAGAAGGGCGCTTCAGGGAAGACCTTTATTATCGGCTGAATGTGGTCAAAATCACGGCTCCCCCGCTCCGGGAAAGGAGAGAGGATATCCCCCTTCTGTCGGAGCATTTCTTCAAAAAATTTAAGCGCCAATACAGCAGCGATCTGGATCGCATTCCGGAGTCGGTCATTCAAGCGTTCATGACCTATTCCTGGCCCGGCAACATCCGTGAGCTTGAAAATATGATCCGACGGTTGACGGTGTTAAAAGACGAAAAGTATATTTTAAAGGAATTGAATCTTCCGCGGAAGATCGAATCCGGCCCGCCGGGGCCGTCTCCGGCGCCGGAGTCCCTTTCGCTCAAAGAGATCAGCAAAAGAAAAACGGCGCAGGTCGAGCGGGACGCCATCCTCAACGCCTTGATCGAAAACAACTGGAACAAGAAAAGAACGGCCCAGGCGCTGAACATCAGTTATCGGGCCTTGCAGTATAAAATTAAAGAGTACGG
>DATDON010000175.1:0-3466 GCA_035293225.1 Candidatus Manganitrophaceae bacterium | reverse complement strand
GGGAGAACGATTGCGGTCTTGGGGTCGGGGCTCGATGTTGTCTATCCGCGGGAGAGCCGTCCGCTCTTCGACGACATTGTCGAGCAAGGGGCGATTTTTTCCGAATTTCCGATGGGGACGCCGCCGGAGCCGCGTCATTTTCCGCAGAGAAACCGGATCATCAGCGGCCTCTCGCTGGGATGCGTCGTCGTGGAGGCCGCCCTGGAAAGCGGTTCTTTAATCACGGCCCGATCGGCCCTGGAACAAGGGAGGGAGGTCTTCGCCGTCCCCGGCTCGATCTTTTCCGAGACAAGCGCCGGGACGCACCAACTGATCCGGACCGGCGCCAAATTGGTCGAGAAAGTCGACGATATCTTGGAGGAGCTTCTTCCTCAACTCCAGCGGCGCCTTCCTCCGCCGGAGAGGAATCCGCCGGCCGATCTGGATGAAGAAGAAAAAAAGCTTTACCCCGTCCTTTCTCTTGAGCCCAAACATATCGATCAGGTCATTCACGAAAGCGCTTTGGGGGCGCCGCTTGTGTCGAAGCTGCTCTTATCGTTGGAATTGAAGGGAAGGGCCCGCCAACTGGGTGGACAATTTTATGTTAGAATATAGCAAGTAATCGTTATGCGTGAATTGTGATTCGTTATTCGTAAAACATAAAAATCAATATTGAAAACGAATAACGAATAACGTTTAACGAATCCACTCGAATCAGGAGGTTGTATTGGCTAAAGCAGCGAAGACGGCCAAAAAGGCGTCTAAAGTGAAAAAGGGAAAATCTCTCGTCATCGTGGAGTCTCCTTCCAAGGCGAAGACGATTCTAAAATATCTCGGGAAAAACTTCAACGTCATGGCCTCGGTCGGCCATGTCAAGGATCTCCCTAAATCAAGGTTTGGAATCGATATCGAACACGGTTTTGAACCGGAATATGTCGTCATCGACAAGAAAAAGAAGGTCCTCTCCGAGTTGAAGAAGGCTGCGAAGGAGGCCGATAAGATTTATCTGGCGCCCGACCCCGACCGGGAGGGGGAGGCGATCGCCTGGCATATCGCCGGGGAGCTGAAATCGCGCAATGGCGACGTCTACCGGGTCCTCTTCAACGAAATTACCCAAAAGGCGATCCAAAAGGCGATGGAATCGCCCGGGATCATCGACCAGAAAAAGGTCGACGCGCAGCAGGCGCGGCGCGTTTTGGATCGGATCGTCGGTTACAAGATCAGCCCGCTCCTCTGGGAGAAGGTGCGCCGCGGCCTCTCCGCCGGCCGGGTCCAATCGGTCGCGGTCCGGATCATCTGCGAGCGGGAGCGAGAGGTCCTCGCCTTTATTCCGAAAGAATATTGGACGATCGATGCCAATCTTTTGGGCGCCATCCCCCCTCCCTTTGTCGCCCGTCTGATTCAACAAAAGGGGGAGACGATCGAACTGGCGAATGAGGCGGAGGCGCAGGCGATTGTCAAAGCGCTCCGACCCCTTCCGTTCATGGTTTCCAAGGTTGAGAAAAAAGAGCGGAAGAAAAATCCGACCCCGCCGTTCACCACCAGCCGGCTGCAGCAGGAAGCGGCCCGAAAACTCCGCTATACCCCCAAAAAGACGATGATGCTTGCGCAGCAATTGTACGAAGGGGTGGAAACCCAAACGGAAGGGGCGGTCGGGCTGATCACTTATATGAGGACCGATTCGGTCCGGGTCTCGCCGGATTTTCAGGGGGAGACGCGTGAATGGATCGGAGGGAAATACGGCAGAGAATATCTTCCCGACGCGCTTCCCGTCTATAAGAGTAAAAAAGGGGCGCAAGAGGCGCATGAGGCGATTCGGCCCACCTCCCTCCAGCGCGATCCCGAACAGATCAAGAACGACCTGACGAAGGATCAATACCTTCTTTATAAGTTGATCTGGAACCGGTTTGTCGCAAGCCAGATGGCCCCGGCGATCCTTGACGTTACGCGGGTCGACATCGCGGCGGGAGAGTTTCTCTTGCGGGCGACCGGATCGGTCGTGAAGTTTCCCGGTTTCACCGTCGTCTATATGGAGGGCCGGGAGGAGGGAATCAAGCGGAAGGATGGGGAAGAAGAGGAGAGCGCGGAGCAGAGCCCGGTCGACGGGGAGGCGCTCCTGCCGGAGCTTTCGGCCGGTCAGCGGCTCACCCTTCAAGCGCTCGATCCGAAACAACACTTCACCCAACCCCCTCCCCGGTATAATGAGGCGCTCTTAATCCATGACCTGGAGGAGAAGGGGATCGGCCGTCCCAGCACCTATGCGACGATTATCTCGACCATCCAGGATCGGGAGTATGTCTCGAAAAGAGAGGCCCGTTTCTATCCGACCGAGTTGGGAAACGTCGTCAATGATCTCCTGGTCCAGCACTTTCCGGAGGTGGTGAATGTGGAGTTCACCGCCAAAATGGAAAATGAGCTCGACGAGATCGAAGAGGGAGAAAAAGAGTGGGTCGAGACCATTCGCGGATTCTATGAGCCGTTCAGTAAAAATTTCGATAAAGCGCAGGTTGAGATGCGCGATGTTAAACGGGAAGAGACTCCGACCGATCTGACCTGCGAGAAATGCGCCAAACCGATGGTGATCAAATGGGGCCGCTTCGGCCGTTTCTTGGCCTGCTCCGGTTATCCGGAATGCAGAAATACGAAGGAGTTCGTTGAGACCGCCAACGGAATCGAGATCGTCGAGAAGGAGACCGCGACCGACGAGATCTGCGAGAAATGCAGCAAGCCGATGGTGATCAAGAACGGCCGCTTCGGCCGCTTTATGGCCTGCTCAGGTTATCCTGAGTGTGAGAATACCAAGGCGATCAGCACCGGCGTCACCTGTCCGGAGACGGGGTGCGGCGGGAGTCTGGTCGAAAAACGGACCCGGCGCGCTAAGGTCTTCTACGCCTGCGCGAACTATCCTAAATGTAAATTCGCCCTTTGGGATCGTCCTATTTCCCGGCCCTGTCCGGAATGTGACGCTCCCTTCCTCGTGGAAAAGCGCGATCGATCCGGCGGGGTGAAGGTCCTCTGCCGAAATGAATCGTGCGGTTATGAAGAAGAAGGTTGATTTCACCCGCCCCTTCCCTTAAAATAAAAAAACGTTATTCGTTTAAAATAAGAAACGTTATTCGTTAAACGTGAATCGTTAAACGTAAAGGCGTGAAGATGGGAATCGCTCTTATTCTTACGTTTAACGTATAACGAATAACGTTTAACGTCTTTTAGGATCCCCACCATGTCTCAAAAGAAATTGATCGTCATCGGAGGAGGCCTTGCCGGCTCCGAAGCGGCTTGGCAGGCGGCCGAGCGGGGGGCGTCGGTCGTTCTGTATGAGATGCGGCCGGTCAAGCAGACGGCGGCGCATAAAACCGGCGGTTTCGCGGAGTTGGTCTGCAGCAATTCGCTCGGCTCGCTCGATCCGATCAGCGCCCCGGGCCTTTTGAAGGAGGAGATGCGCCGGCTCGGCTCGTTGGTCATTCGCGCCGGGGAAGCGGCGCGG
>DATDON010000174.1:0-3384 GCA_035293225.1 Candidatus Manganitrophaceae bacterium | reverse complement strand
GGGAGGGTTCTTGGAGAGGTATTCTCCATAGTTGGTCAGTTTGGCGGTCTGTTGGCTTTCAAATTGCTGAAGGGTATAGGCGAGCGCCATATCGCCGTGGTGGGAATGATGGCCGTAAGATTCGCCGTCGGTCGCGATGTGGAGGAGCTGCGGCCAATCTCTCTTATCGGAAAAGCCGGTTCGAAGGCGCTCGACAAAGGCCTCTCCTCTTTGAAGGAGTTTGTCGAAAGCGACCCCGTGGGAGATGGGGCCGTCGTAAAAAAAGAGGTCGATGGAAAGGCCGCCGGGGAGAAGGCATCGGTAAGGCCGCGAGGGATCGATCTTTGCGCCGTTGATGTCGATCCAGGCGCCCTCCTTGTCCTCTTCCGACGTTTTAATCTTGCGGATCCGCTTCGCCTGATGCGGCGCCAGGATCGTGAATCGAATCCCCTCTTCCGCCAAGACCTGGAGGCTTTCGAGATCGACGGCGGTTTCCGGGAGCCACATCCCCTCCGGTTTTCGTTGGAACCGGGACTCGAAGTCGGCGATTCCCCACTTGACCTGCGTCGCTTTGTCCCGCCGGGAGGCGAGCGGCATGATCAGATGGTTGTAAACCTGAGCCAGGGCGTTTCCGTGGCCTCCCCGCTCCCGCAGGCTGATCTGATCGGCTTCCAGTATCTTGCGGTAGGCTTGGGGCTCCGACCGCTCCATCCAGGAGAGGAGCGTGGGGCCGAAATTGAAGCTGATTTTAGCGTAATTGTTCACGATATTCAAAATTATAATTTCATGATCGACGATCCGGGCTGCGGTGTTCGGCCTATAACATTCCGCGGCGACCCGCTCGTTCCAATCATGATAGGGAGAGGCCGAATCCTGAATTTCAACCTCCTCCAGCCAGGGATTTTCGCGCGGAGGCTGGTAAAAATGTCCATGTATGCAGAGATAGCGTTTCATAAAAATCCAAGTGACGTTATTCGTTAATCGTTATACGCTAAACGTGAAAGGCAAAGAAAATTTCCGGATAACGAATAACGATTCACGTTTAACGATTAGCGTTCTCCATAAAGCGCCAGATATCCGGCGCCGATCATTCCGGCGTTTTCGCCGCAGATCGCTTTTCGAATCTCGATCTTTTTGAGGGCATCCTCCGGCGCCATGCCGAAAACGCGGGAAGCCACCTGTCGGCGAAGCGGAGTTTCAAAGAGATGGAATCCGTTGCTTACCCCTCCCGAGAGGATGAACCGATCGATATCCAGCAGATTAACGATATTCGCGATCCCGATTCCCAAATAAAAGGCCATCCTTGAGAAAACGTGTTTCGCCGCCGGATCGCCCCGCTCCGCCCGCCCCGCCACCCCTTCGGCCGTCTTCAATTCCGCAGGGAACTTTTCTTTGAATTTTCTTTCTCGCCATCTCTCTTTCGCCATCCGAACCAGCGCGCCGGAAGAGGCGTATGTCTCCAAGCACCCTCTTGCGCCGCACCCGCATCGGGGGCCGTCGTCGGTGATCTTCATGTGGCCGACCTCCGCCGCCTTTCCATAAACGCCTCGCCAAAGCTTTCCTTGAAGGACGAGGCCGCCTCCCACCCCCGTCCCCAATGTGATCAAAAGAAAATGGTCAAGACGGCGGGCCGCGCCGATCCATCGCTCCCCCAGCGCCGCCGCGTTGGCGTCATTCTCGATCACCACCGGCGCTCCGATCTCTTTTTCGACCCACGCGCGAATCGGAACATCCTTCCACCCGGGGAAGTTCGGCGATTGAATCACCCGCCCCTCTTTTAAGTCGAGCGCCCCCGGGACGCCGAGACCGACGCCGGCCGGCCCGCCGGCGCCGCTCTTTTTCTTCAAGCGGCCGACGACTTGAACCAGATTCTGAATGACCCGCTTCTGCCCCGCGGCGGCCTCCGTCGGCGCTTTTTCCTCCGCGAGGATTTTTCCATCCCGGTCGAAGGAGGCGCCTTTGATCAAGGTTCCGCCGAGATCGATTCCAATCACATAATCGGACATAATCCCCCTAGGCGATCCATTCCCGAAAGGCCTCAATGAACCGGCGCGTCTCCTCCTCGCTTTCGGCCTCCGCGTAGATGCGCGCGACCGGCTCGGTTCCGGAAGGGCGCGCCAAGACCCACCCCCCTCCCTCCAAGAGAAGCTTCACGCCGTCGAGCCGGGAGACGGAGAGGACCTTTTTCCCCGCGATCGACGACGGCGGGCGCTTTAATCCCGCCGTCAACTTTTCACGACCCTCCTCCGTCAAGGGGAGATCGAGCCGCTTGGGGTAAAAGGAGCCGACGCGCTGAAAGAGCGCATCGAGCATCTCCCGCAGCGTCCGTCTCCGCTTGGCGACCATCTCCGCGACCAAGAGAGAGGTCAGAATGCCGTCTTTCTCCGGGAGGTGTCCGCGGACCGAAATCCCGCCGCTTTCCTCTCCTCCCAACAGGAGCGCATCCTGGGCGATCAGCTCCCCGATGTATTTGAATCCGACCGGCGTTTCGACCACTTCCAGATGATGATATTTCGCGACGGCGTCGACCAGATGCGAAGTCGCGACGCTCCGGGCGACCTTTCCTTCCATCTTCCGGTCGGAGACCAAATAGTCGACCAGGAGCGCGATGATATAGTTCGGCGGGACGGCGATTCCTCCCCGGTCTAAAACGCCGAATCGATCGGCGTCACAATCGGTCCCCAAGCCGAGATCGCTCCCTCCCTCCTTCACCGCCCGCCTGAGGTCGTCCAGGCCCTCTCCTTCCGGGTCGGGCCGGACGCCGCCGAAGGAGGGATCCCGTTCGGCGTGAATCAGATCGACCGAAACCCCCTTTTCTTCCAAAAGGGTGTCGAGGTATCCCAAGGCGGTTCCCCAGAAGAGATCGACGGTGACTTTCAGGGGGTTCCGCCGGAAGGCCGCGTCGTCTAAAAAGCGCGACACCTGATCCCGATAGGCGCCCCCGATCTCCTCCTCTTTCCACAATCCCTCCGGGGCCGCTTCGGAGAATAAACGCCGGCGAATCGGCGCCGGACGTTCTAGAAGAAAATTGGCCCGGTTTTCGATCTGGACCGTCGTTTCGGGAAGGGCCGGCCCGCCCCACGCCGGGGAGAATTTGAGCCCGTTCCATTCAGAGGGGTTGTGGCTCGCAGTGACGATTATCCCGCCGGAAAGTTTCCTCCTCAAGATTTCAAAGGAGATCACGGGGGTCGGGACGGGGGAGATCGACCGGACCGTTTCGATTCCGTTTCCGGCGAGAACGGAGGCGACCGCCTCGGCGAACCGGCTTCCAAGAAAGCGGGTATCATAGCCGACAACCATCCGTTTCGGCCGATCTCCACCGGCTTGGTTCAAATAATCGGCGATCGCTTGCGTCACCAGACGAACCCGTTCGAACGTGAAATCCTCCGCCAGAATCCCCCGCCA
>DATDON010000173.1:0-6450 GCA_035293225.1 Candidatus Manganitrophaceae bacterium | reverse complement strand
AGTTCCAACTCTCCCGGGAGGAGGCGGAAAAACTCGTGAAAGAGATCAACCTCTCCGACCCGGCCCCTTCCCAGAAGAGAGCCGCCGATTGCGTGAAAGAGGCCCTGGCCCCCTGGCTGACCGAGATCGAAAAAAGCCTTCGCTCGGCGGGGGCGGCCCCTTCTTTTTTTTACCTCTGCGGCGGCGCCGGAGGGATGGAGGGACTGCAAGAGGCCGTCGCCCAGACGCTCCAGTCGGCGCCGGCCGTTCTGGAGGGGGGTCTTTTCGACAAGACCTTTCCGGTCGCCGGCCCCGAGGGGATCGACCGGGAGCGCTTCAGCCGTCTTTTTGTCGAGGCGGCCGGTTTGGCGCTCGCGCCGGACGGCGCGTCCGACGGAGAGCGGATCAACTTTCGTCGGGAGGAGTTTGTTTTTGGGAAGGAGACCCTCGAGAAGCGGAACAGGCTGGTCTCATTGGGTCTGATCGTCCTCCTCCTTCTGGGATTGATGGGGGCCGACCTCTATTTACATTATCATGGGAAGGAGACACATTTTCAGAATCTCAAGCGGCAGCTTCGGTCCTCCTTTACCGAGACCTTTCCTCAGACGAAGAATGTGGTGAACGAGATCGAACAGATCCGGACGATGATCGGAGAGCTCGACCGGAGAGGGGCCTTCTTGGGGGCGGGTGGGATCAGTCCGCTCGAGGTCCTCAGAGAGGTGACGACCGCCGTCCCGCCGGAGGTCCGGATCGATGTCCAGGAGCTGGTGGTCGATGGGGAGAAGATCCGGATCGAGGCCCAGACCGACTCTTATGAATCGGTCGATCGGATTCGGGGAGGCTTGCTGAAAAGCAGCCGCTTTCAAGAGGTGAACGTCGGCGACGCGAAGGTGAGCGCCGATCAATCGAAAGTCAGCTTTCGGATCCAGATGTCGGTCGCGGAAAGGGGGAAAAGGTGAGGCGAAAGGAAGTTCTTAAAATCGTCCATTCCTTTTTCGCCCGGCTCTCCCCCCGCGAGAGGTTTATCTTGGGAGGGGGGGCGGCGGCGGTTTTCCTTTTGGTCGGCTATTTTGTTTTCGCCGCGCCGCTTCTGGACCGGATGGAGGCGCTCGATCGGCTGATCCCTCAGAAGGAAAAGGAGGTCCGGGAATTCATCCGCCTCAAAGAGGAGTACCAGGGCCTTTCGAAGATCGTCGAGAAGATCGAGGGCCGGCTCCCTTCGCGGAACCAGTTTTCTCCCCTCTCCTTTCTCGAAGAGCGCGCCGCGAAGAACCAGATCCGCGCGAATATCGCCTATATCCGGCCGCTGGCCCCTCAGGTCCGTGAGCCGTATCATGAGATTCCGGTCGAGGTGAGGATGGAAAACGTGACCCTCGCTCAGATGGTCCCCTTCCTCGCCTCCGTCGAGGCGGCCCCCTATCACCTTCGAATCAAGCGGCTTTCGATGAAGACCCGCTTTTCAGACCCCTCCTACCTCGATGCGACCTTTGTTGTTTCCTCTTATGAGAAGGGCGCCTCCTGAAGAGGGCGCCGATCTAGTTTTGAGGCTCTTTGACGTAGGTGACGGTGACGTCCGGAAGGCCGGGCCAAAAATCGGCGACCTCCGTATCGGGGCAGGGGAGACCGCAATTGTCGAGTTTCCCGTCCCGCGATTTGGCGGGGTCGTCGACCAGGGCGTTGAACTCGAAGTCGGTCGAGGTGTCGACGGCGTTGACCCCCGTCTCATCGGTGTTGTCGAAGAAAAAGAGGCTCTCCAGGTCGAACGAAAGGGTGAAGATATATTTGTCCTTCGGATTTTTGGGGATTTCCAGCTTGGGGGAAAGGTCGAGCGAAAAAATCGGCGTCGGAATCCCCAACGGGAATTGATCCGGGGGAACCTGATGGGCGTCATTCGGCCGGAGGGCGAGCCCCGCGAGGGTCAGTCCTCCATCGGAGAGGCCGATCGGGCGCCGAATCCAGCCGAGATCAAGGCCATTTTCACTCTGGGAGAGAAGGATATCGGAGGCGGTCACCAAGGCGTTGTTCAAGGTCGAATCGGTCATGTCGGCCAGGTAATACCGGAGGCGGCGGTTGTGGCAGTCCCGGCCGGAGGTCGATCGGAGACCGCAGAGCGGAATGATCATCTCGTAATAGCCGATCTCATATTCGATCCGGTCATAGGTCCCGGCCCTTGGATCGGTCACGTTGTCCTTCACCTCTTGGACCTGCGCGCTCGTCAGGGAGAACCGGCGGGGGGCCGTGGGATCTTCCTCAAAGAGGGTGTAGCTGGGGGTGGTCTCCCCCTCCCGGAACATCTTAAAGCTTTTAAAGCCGATGGTGAAAGAGCTGGGGGTGATGAATCGGTCGGGGAAGTCGGTGTCGCCGTCTCCGGAGGCGGCCAAGAGGGCCTTGGAAACGGGGGCGACGCCGGGCGTCGCCGTGGTGACCTTTAAGGCCACCCCGGCTTTTCCCTCGCCGCAGCCGACCAGCGCCGAGAAAAAGGCCGGAAGAAATAGGGAGAGGATCGCTTTTTTCATGAGGCGGAGTATATCAGAGTTCAATCGGCCGGACAAGCGTTTAAGAGGGGAGAAGGGGTTCGCCCTCCTGCTGAGCCTTTTGGTTCTCCTTCTCTTGACGGTTTTGATCCTGGAAGTCGATTTTCAGACCCGCGCCGACCTGCGCGCCGCCGGGAATTTCCGGGATGATTTAAGGGCCTTTTATCTGGCCCGCTCCGCCGTCACCGCCGGCCAGGCGCTTTTGAAGGACGATCTTCTTCACGGCGCCTCATATGACGCCTTGGACGAGCTTTGGGCCTATCCTTTCCCGGAGTATCCCTTGGGGGATGGGACGCTCACCGCCGCGATCACGGATGAATCGGGGAAGATCAACCTGAATCTCTTGGTCGATCCTCAAAACGGCAAAAAAGTCGATGCGCGGGTGGAGCAGCTTCGGCGCCTTTTTGACCTTCTTCAACTCG
The DNA here is from genome assembly GCA_035293225.1 of Candidatus Manganitrophaceae bacterium. GTDB lineage: Bacteria > Nitrospirota > Nitrospiria > SBBL01 > Manganitrophaceae > DATDON01. The sequence continues at coordinate 3,515 of DATDON010000173.1, read as the reverse complement.
ATCGCAAGTGGGTCGACCCCCTCGTCGATTGGCTCGATAAGGACACCGACCCCCTTCCGTTCGGCGCGGAGAATGAAACCTACCAGCGCCTCGATCCCCCCTATTCGAGTCAAGACGGCCCTTTCGACACCTTGGAGGAGCTTCATATGGTGAAGGGGATCACCGATGAGGTTTATCGAAAGATCGCCCCCTATGTGACGGTCTATGGAGGCCCCAACGACAAGATTAATATCAATACGGCCGACACATCGGTCTTGCAGAGTCTGGATGAAGGGATCGATGAAACGACGGCGCGCCGGATCATAGAGAACCGCCCTTTCGGCAATGAGAATGTCGCTACAAAGTTTAGGAATAGCGTCTCCGAAGCGATTTACAATCATATGGTGGATAAAGATGTCCGGAGCATTGATTGGGTCGGATACCAGAGCAAACTCTTTTCAATCACCGCCGAAGGGAAGGTGAACGGCATCCGTAAAATCATCCATGCCGTTGTAAGGCGTGGAAATAAGATGGAACTTCTCTACTTTAAGGTCGAATAGCCGCTTTATTTTCCACATCTTGTTAACAGGTTATCTTCAGTCATTCCACAAGATCTTGTTATCCTATAAATCTTTTCTCCTATATCTTGTATTTTTCGCTTGACACTTCGGCTTTAATTTTTTAACATGATACAACTACGTCACATCACAATCTTGACTCATCCGAAGAGAAGAGGAGGGGAACATGGAGACGACAGAGCGAATGCAGAAGGCGGAAGTTCAACAACCCAAAGAGGCGGGAGGCCATCCTTCAGGCGCCCCGCGGCCCTCTCTCCCCCCCAACGCGTTGCGCGTTTTGGAAAAACGTTATCTGGCCAAAAATCAGGATGGGAAGGTGGTCGAAACCCCGGAACAGCTCTTCCGGCGGGTGGCCAAAAACATGGCCCAGGCCGATCTCCTTTACGACCCCCAGGCCGACGTCGACGCCGTCGAAGAGGCGTTCTACGCCTTAATTTCGGAACTCCGGTTCCTTCCGAACTCCCCGACCCTGATGAACGCCGGCCGCGACCTCCAACAGCTTTCGGCCTGCTTTGTCCTACCGGTCGGAGACTCGATGGAGTCGATCTTCGAGACGGTGAAGCAGGCGGCGATCATCCATAAAACCGGCGGCGGCACCGGCTTTTCTTTCTCCCGCCTCCGTCCTAAAGATGATGTCGTCCGTTCGACCGGCGGCGTCGCCTCCGGCCCGGTCTCCTTCATGAAGGTCTTCAATCACGCCACCGAAGCGGTCAAACAGGGGGGGACCCGCCGGGGCGCCAACATGGGGATCTTGCGGGTCGATCACCCCGATATCCTGGAATTTATCGAATGCAAGGCCGACACCCGCGAAATCACCAATTTCAATATCTCGGTCGCCATGACCGACCGCTTCATGGAGGCGTTCGAGAAAGGGGAGGAGTATGAATTGATCTCTCCCCGGAACAAGAAGGCGGTGAGAAAAATCTCGGCGCGGGAGGTGATGGAGAAGATCGCCCATCAGGCGTGTCAGACCGGCGAGCCGGGGCTTTTCTTCATCGACGTGACCAATCGGGCCAACCCGACCCCGCACGTCGCCGAAATGGAGGCGACCAATCCATGCGGGGAGCAGCCGCTCCTGCCGTATGAAAGCTGCAATCTCGGAAGCGTCAATCTGGAAAACCATCTGGTCCTGATCGACGGAAAATACCGGCTCGATTGGGCCGCTCTGGAGAGGAGCGTTCGAACCTCGATCCACTTCCTCGACAACGTGATCGATATGAATCGCTATCCGATCCGGGAGATCGAAGAGATCACCAAGGCCAACCGGAAGATCGGGTTGGGGATCATGGGGTTCGCCCGGATGCTCTTCAAGCTGGAGATTCCGTACGACTCCGAAAAAGGGATCGAGACCGCCCGAACGGTGATGGGCTTCATCCGCGATATCGGCTACGACGAATCGGCCTGCCTGGCGGAGAGGCGGGGGGCCTACAAAAATTGGGAGGGCTCCCTTCACCAAAAGCGGGGAGAGCGGGTCCGGAACTCCTATGTTACGACGGTCGCCCCGACCGGGACGATCTCGATGATCGCCGACACCTCCGGAGGCTGCGAGCCCGAATTTTCGCTCATCTGGTACAAAAACGTCATGGGGGGAGACCACCTTCCTTACGTCCTCGATTATTTTATCGAGGCGGCGAAGCGGGAGGGATTCTGGAGCGAAGACCTTCTCGACAGGATTCTGGCCAACCACGGCTCGGTCCGGGGGATCGACCAGGTTCCGGAATACTGGCAGAGGGTCTTTGTCACCTCCCACGGCATCACCCCGGAATGGCATGTCCGGATGCAGGCGGCTTTCCAGGAGTATACCGACTCCGCCGTCAGCAAGACGATCAACCTCCCGTCGCATGCGACGACCAAGGAGGTCAAGGAGGCGTACCTCTTGGCCTATCAGCTCGGCTGCAAAGGGATCACCGTCTACCGCGACGGCGCCCGCCCCGACCAGGTGATGAACGTCGGGGAGTCGAAGAAGGAGAAAAAAGAGGCGGCGGAGGCGCCCCTCCCGGCGGCGTCCGGGCCGCGGCCGGTGGAGAAGCCGGAGCCGATCCCTTTTCCGATGATCGCCCCCCGTCCTCGTCCCGATGTGACGAGTGGGACCACCACCCGGAAGCGGACCTCTTGCGGCGACCTTTATCTGACCGTCAACAGCGACCAGCAGAGCGGAATGCCGTTTGAGGCCTTCGCCACGATGGGAAAGGCGGGAGGATGCGAGGGGTCTTTCAATGAGGCGATCGGCCGGCTGATCTCCCTCTGCCTTCGGGCCGGGGTCCAGCCGAGGGATATCGTGAAACAGCTGATCGGCATCCGCTGCGACAAGCCGTTCGGCATCGGAAAGGAAAAGATCCTCTCCTGCTCCGACGCCGTCGCGAAGATATTCAACCAGGCGATGGTGTTGAACGTTCCCGAGAAACGCTATCCCGATCCGGTTTCTCATGTCGCCCAGGCGGCCGCGGTTGAGGAAGCGGTCGCGCAGTCGAAAAAGATCACCTTCCCCTGCCCCGACTGCGGCTGCGAACTGGAGTTCGCCGAGGGCTGCGAGAAATGCCACTTCTGCGGCTACTCGCGGTGTTATTAAAACTTTGAGAGTTCTTAACATAAACTGGAAGGAGGAGGACACATGGCGACAGCGAAAAAGAAACCGTTTGGCGGATATGGAGTGAATTTTAAAGGTTGCGGAGATACGCTCGAGGGGCTTTTCGGAAAGAAGCAGATCAGCCCGTCCGAGATGACCAAGATCCTCTGGGGATATGTGAAAAAGAAAAAGCTGGGGGGAAAAGAGTAGCGGCCGGGAGCGTTTGAAGCCCGTTTCAATCGGGAAGGCCAGACCGCGGCGGTTTGGCCTTCTTTTTTTATGAGATCTTTTGCCCCGCGCCCCGCCCTTTCAGCGCCGCCTCCATATTGAGCAGCGCGGCGCGGCCGGTGTTCCCTTCGAAGACGTTTGCGAGCGATTCGTCGGCGTAGGTG
>DATDON010000172.1:0-3066 GCA_035293225.1 Candidatus Manganitrophaceae bacterium | reverse complement strand
GGTCTTGCGGGGCGTTGAAAATCGTATGGAGGGCGATCGTCAGTTCCACCGCGCCCAAGCTGGCGCCCAGGTGCCCTCCTTTATCCGCGACCACCGATAATATTTTTTCCCGAATCTCCTGCGCCAATTGAGGAAGCGCTTCCCGCGGGATTTTCTTCAGATCGTTCGGGTCATTGATTCGATCAAGCAGGCTCATCGGCTCCTCTTTAAAAATAGGCTAAGGACCAGGTTGAGGTTGAGGTTGAACGAAAAACAGCATGAAAAAATTGAACCCCTCTAATTTTTGCGGTCGACCACATAGGCCGCGATCGCCCGGAGCGGATCGGCTTCCGGCCCGAACCCCTTGATCGCCGCCAAAGCCTGTTCCACCAAAATCCCGGCCTCTTTCTTCGCCCGCTCCACCCCCACGAGCGCGGGATAGGTCCACTTCTCCTTCGCGCGATCCTGGCCGACCGCCTTTCCCATCTTCCCCTCTTCCCCTTCCACGTCGAGAATATCGTCGGCGATCTGAAACGCCAATCCGACCTTCTCCCCGTACTGGGTCAACTGCGAGAGTTTTCTGGGGCCCCCTCCCCCTAAGATTCCCCCCGCCCGGACGGAGGCGCGGATCAACGCGCCGGTTTTGTGGGTATGGATATAGAGGAGCTTTTCAAGATCGACCCCCTTTTTTCCCTGCGATTGGATATCGACCCACTGCCCCCCCACCATCCCGGCGGCGCCGGCCGACGATCCGATTTCGAGAATCAGAGAGAGAACCTTTCTGGCCGAGATCGATCCGCTCAAACCATTCTCCGCAATCATTGTAAATGCGGCCGTGAGGAGGGCGTCTCCCGCCAGAATGGCCGCCCCCTCGCCGAACATTTTATGGTTGGTCAGTTTGCCGCGGCGGTAGGTGTCGTCGTCCATCTGCGGAAGATCATCGTGGACCAATGAATAGGTATGGATCAGTTCGATCGCCGCGGCGAACGGGAGAGCCGCCTCGCGCCTCCCCCCGACCGATTCCGCCGCAGCCAAGCACAAAATCGGACGGATCCTTTTCCCGCCGGCGAAAAGGGAATATCGAATCGCCTCATGAAGCAAGGCCGGCTCGCATTTGGGTCCCGGAATATAAGCTTGAAGGACGCGATCGACCTCGGACCGTCTCTCGTCGAGATAGTCCTTCAACTCCTTCCTATCCATGAGAAGCGGTTCCTTGAGACGTTTCGTCCTCTTTCACATCGAGCGGACGCGCCCGTCTTCGGCCGTCTTTGTCTTGAACCAGTATCTCGACCTTTTTCTCCGCCTCTTCCAATATCTTCCAACAACCTTTCGAGAGACGAATCCCTTCCTCAAAGACCTTTAACGACTCTTCCAAGGAAAGATCTCCTTTTTCAAGGGCTTTGACCGCCTCTTCCAGACGGGAGAGGGCCTCTTCAAATTTCAAATTGGCCACGGCGCCTCCATCAAAAATGCGCGCAAAAACGAATGAGGGAGATCACTCCAAATCCCCTCACATTATACAGAAGACAGGCGGAAGGTCAAGAGATTTTTGGATTTAGGTCACTCCCCGATCAGATGAAAGAGAACCGTCCGTTGATGGCCGAGGGTCCGGTGTTCATACAGGAAAATCCCCTGCCACACCCCCAGATCAGGAAGGCCGTTTCGGACCGGGATGGAAAGAGAGGTCGCGGTCAGGGCCGATCGAACATGGGCCGGCATGTCGTCCGGCCCTTCGGTAGTGTGACGGAAGAGCCGGTCTCCCTGCGGGACCAGCCGGTCGAAGAACCGCTCCAGGTCGCGAAGGACCTCCGGGTCGGCGTTCTCCTGAATGAGAAGAGAGGCGGAGGTATGTTGAATATAAAGGGTGAGGAGACCGGTCTGAACGCCGGCCTGTTCCATCGACGCTTTTACCTCATCGGTAATTTCATAAAGGCGCCGGCCGGTTGTCTTAAACGAAATCTCCCCTATTTTTTGCCGCATTTTAAAATCCCCAAAAATGCGAGGGTCCTCGCGCCCGGTTTTTTCCTGGGTCAAGGGGGGCGCCGTCGGGACAGCGTCCCGGTCCTTACCGCTCTTCTTGATGGGCCTCTTCGAGCGCGGGGCGAACCCGCGACTCCAAATAGGCGAAGAAGAGGCTTACCCCCGCGATCCAGAAAAGCGGGTCCAATATCCGGACGATTTTTTCCCACGCCTCCGCCCCCTGGGGCCGGATCTCAATCAATCCAAACAAACTCACACTCTTCGGAGGGAAAAAGAATCGGACCGTCGGCTCCAAGAAATAAATCATAAAGACAATATGCGCCGCCATGGAGAGAAACCCGAACAAACTCTTCTTCAACCAAAGCCGGAAGACCGCGCTTTTGAAAAGCTCCCGGAACTCCGCGCGGGTGATCAGGGAGGGCATCGCTTTCTTGGCCATATCACTCATCCGAATAAAATCACAAACCTGTTTATCGTCGCAGCCGCCGCAAACCGGCGGATGGATATCGATATGATCACATTTTTAACATATTATCGGCCTAGAATAAAAGAAAGAAATCCAGGCCGAACAAAGAGGAAAAAAGGAAGAAACTTGATTTGAGGGCGATTGCGCGGTTACGTGGTGGAGGCCCAAGGTTTTACCGAGTTATCCCGCCGGTCCGGAATCAGTCGACGAACGCTCTATAAGGCCTTCCGCTAGTCGGGCAACCCGACAGGAATAGAAAAGGGGCCAGGGCTACGAATTTGACTATAGAACTCTAATACGCAATTTGTAGACCTGACCCCGGTTTTACGCTTTGCTACATTCATGTCGGTGTTGAGATCGTTCGTAAGGACCCAGTCAGTACTGCGCCGCCGATAAGCTCTGAACGAGTTTAGGGACAGTTTCCCATTTACGAGTAAGGACATGCGTTCTCTCCTTTCGTTTTTGTGTCAATAGGCTACACACTCACAAAAGACCTCATCTCTATGCTACGACACTCGCAACAATGGGCACGATCCAAGGTTATGAGCCCTTGCCACGGATGTGAAACCATCGGACCTGCGTCAAGGTTATGCGGCCACGAACACCCCGTTGGGTCGAAGGCGTGCAATCGCCCCTCTTGA
>DATDON010000171.1:0-2655 GCA_035293225.1 Candidatus Manganitrophaceae bacterium | reverse complement strand
CAACGGTTTCCGTTTTCCCGATGATGAGGAGTGGAAGGAAATAAAAGAAATGCCGTCCGCGCCGCTTTCATTGGAAGTCGTGCTGGAGGGCTTCATCAATAACGACGAAGACAGCGCCGGAGTCAAGAAAGAGCAACAAAGTGATTTCCTGCTGGAAGAGGTGGAGATCCTGGCCGGCGCTCCGATCGGAAAATCAGGAAGGGTCTCCGTCTTCGGCACAATAGAGGTGGAACAGGAGGGGAGAGAAGTGGCCACCGGAGTCGATTTTGCGACCGCCACGGTGGAGACGGAAGAGATTCCCTACCAGGTCGCGATCGGCTCAACCTACATCCAGGTCAATGACCTCTTAGGAGGGGTGGGAAGCGGGTTGCTGAATTTCAGGGCCGGACAATGGGATATTTCCCTCCCGTTTCTTTCTCATTCCCAGAGGGTGGTCAAGAATCGCTACTTTGCCCAGAGAAATCTCGGTGTCCTCGGAGGGCCAGGGGACCAGGATAGAAGGGCCGTTGAGCTCAATGGTCAGTGGATTTCGGCGGAAGGGACCGCCTGGCCGACCCACCGTTACTCCGTCGGCGCGTCAAGGACCGATTTGGAAATTGAAAGCAGGCTCTCCCGGCCAAACCTCTTCGCCACGTATTCGATCAATTTTCTGGAGCGCTTCACCTTGGGGGCGATTTACAAGCGGGATCAGGTGGCAAGGACAGGGCCGGCCGATATCGTCCAATTGGGCAAGTATGGAGTCGCGGGGGAGGCGGAAGTGGGCCCTTTTATCGGGACGGTCGGATATTTCATGGCCGAATCGACAAATGACCTGGATTACAATAACGTTTTGGCGGAGATCCTCTTTTTGCCGAATAAAAAGGTTGTTTTGGGGGCTCGCTACGATCTGCTCGATCAGGAAGAGAGGGAGAACGCCACCGCCTCCGCATTCACGGCGAGATACAATTTTGTCAGCGGCGTTTACGGATTGGTGGAGTACAGACTCCTGAGGGATGAGGAGAATATCGCCGGTTCGAATGATCGAGAGGAGCGGGGAAGGGCGTTCCTGGTCGCCCTTTTTTAGACACGCATCCGATATGGAATGGGCTTCTAGAGCAAGCCGATTTCCTCCTGAACCTACCGCCGTGTGAAAAAGATTTCGAGATTTCCGAGCGTAGAGTCTTCCCATACGGCGAAAAGGCTCGTTCCGGAGGAGGCGATCGCCGCGTTGGAGGCTGATCCGGCGGTTTGAGAGAGGGTCTCCACCGCGCCGAAGGTCGCCCCGCCGTCGGCCGATTTTTTAAAGAGGATTCCCCGTGTTCCGGGGGTCTTATCTTCCCATGCGACATAAACAGAGGGGAGTGAGACGGCGATTCTCCCGCTATTGGAATGGCACGGAGTATTGGAGAGATTGCTCTGCGCGACATCCGGATCGGTGAAGCTGAACCCTTGATCGGCGGAGCCGATCAAGAAGATCTCCGAATGGGGGAAAGGTTGTCCGGTGGCCGGATCCAGTTCGGGACAGCCGCTCCCGGTATCGGCGGGAGAGACCCCCTCCCAGAGAAGGGTGACCTGGGCCCCCTCCGCCGCGAGGCCGGGCCGGTTCGGGCCTTTGATGGAACCGGAACGGATCAAGGCGGGCAGGGTCAGATCGGGGAAGAAAACGCCGTTCGCCGGATCGGGCCCCCTTCTGAAGAGGATTTTAGAGTTCGGCTGGAGGAAGTCTTCCCAGGCGACGTAGAGGGTTGGGCCGCTCGACGCGAGGGCGGGGTTCAGGGAGGGGGAGAGGCTGTTTCCTGTTTTAAAGCCGGAGAGGGTGATCGGGGCGGGGCTGAACGTCACCCCGCCGTCGAAAGACTGGACCATCAGAATATCGGAATTAATCAGATCGAATTTTGTGGCCGAACCGCCGACCGTGATCGGAGAGATGACATAGTCGGTCGCCTCGGCCCAGGCGACATAAACGTTATTTCCAGCGGCGGTGATCGCCGCCCCTTGCGAAGGGCAGGGGCCGCTTTTCGGCGCCGTTCCGCAGATCAGACCGGAGAGCGAAAGGTTCTTTGGAGCGTCCCAGACAAGCGTTCCGTTTTGATCGTCGGCGCGCCTGTAAAAGATATCGGTCTCGTTGTTCTCAGACGTGTTGGTCGGGATAAATTCTTCCCAGACGACGTAGAGATTGCTTCCGGAGAGCGCCAACTTCGGATTCCCGGAGAAATTCACCGACTGGGAGATGTTCATCGGGGCGCTGAAGCTCGCGCCGCCGTCGCCGGAGCGCGAGAGGAAGACCTCCATGTTTTGCGGCCCCTCCGAGTCGGTCCAGGCGGCGTAAAGTACATTCCCGGAGGCGGCGATGGCGGGCGAGAAAGAGAGGGTTTGGCTTTTCGAAAGATTCAAGACCCCCGCGGGGAGGGATGGAAGCGGGGTATTATTCTCTCCCCGGCAGGCCGCGAGGAGAAGGAATATCGTGATGATGATAGGGGCCAGGGGCCGGGGGCCGGCGGCCGGTTTAAATCTCAATGTTTTTTATCTCCATCTTTTCCGGTCCTCGATCCCTGACCCCCGGCCCCTGGTTCCGGGCCCCTATTCCTTATCGATCTGCGCCTTTTGAAGCCGTCCGCTGAAATCGCGGTAGATGACCTTCCACTTGGTGTAGAGGTCGAGGGCGCCCCCCCGCCC
>DATDON010000170.1:0-5000 GCA_035293225.1 Candidatus Manganitrophaceae bacterium | reverse complement strand
GGGAGGCGATCGGCCGGGCGATCGCCCTGGCGGAGGCCGGGGATGTGGTGGTCATCGCGGGGAAGGGACATGAGGATTACCAGATCATCGGGGAGGCGCGTTTTCCTTTTGACGATCGCGAGGTCGCCCGCGCGGCGTTGGCGGCGAGGCTTCAGAAATCCAAAATTTGAACTTTTAAAGGTCGAATCGAGTTTTTAAATGTGGACGGTAGAGGAAATTTTAGAGGCGAGCCAAGGGGCGCTTCAGGGAGGCCGCTCTTCCGAAAAGGTCGCCGGTTTTTCGATCGACAGCCGGACGGTCCGGCCGGAGGAGCTCTTCATCGCCCTCCGAGGCCCGAGGTTCGACGGACACGATTTCGTCGCGCAGGTTTTGGAGAAGGGGGCGGCCGGCGCGATCGTCGCCCGGTCCGAATTCCATCGGCGGGAAGCCGAATGGCGCCCGGGTCTCAATCGGCGTTTTTTGATTACCGTTGAAGAGCCCCTCTCCGCGCTTCAAGCGATGGCGGCTTGGCGGCGAAGGCGGTTTTCCGTCCCGGTCGTGGGGGTGACCGGCAGCAACGGGAAGACGACGACCAAAGAGATGACCGCCGCCATTCTTTCCCGGCGCGGGCCGGTTTTGAAAAATGAAGGGAATCTGAACAACCATATCGGTCTTCCGCTGACCCTCCTTCGGTTGGAAGAGGGGGACCGGGCGGCGGTGTTGGAGATGGGGATCAGCCAAAAAGGAGAGATGCGGCTGCTTTGCGGGATCGCCCGGCCGACGGTCGGTCTGATCACCAACATCGGCCCCGCCCACCTGGAATTTTTAGGAGACCTGGAAGGGGTGGCGAAAGAAAAAGGGGATCTGTTTGAGGCGGTCCGCGAGAATGGAACGGCGGTGATCAACCGGGACGATCCGTATCTCCTCCCGTGGGAAGGGCGGCTCACCCGCGCCTGGAGCTACGCGCTGGATCGGCCCGCCGACGTGACGGCAGACGATATCCGGCAGGCGCCGGACGGCGCCCGTTTCACCCTTCATCTGAACCGAGGCGGAGAGAAGGGGCCGGCGCGCCTTGCGACCGTCGGGCGGCATCAACTTTACAACGCCCTCGCCTCGGCGGCCGCGGCCTGCGCCCTCGGCTGCCGCTTCGACGAGATCCGGGAGGGGCTGGAGATGTTCCGCCCGGCGCCGCTCCGGACGCAAATCTTGCGGGCCGGCGGCGCGCGCGTCCTGTTGGACGCCTACAACGCCAACCCCGCGTCGATGAAGGCCGCGCTGCAGGCGCTCGCCGAGATCATGCCGCCGCGGGATGAGATCGGGAGGCCGCCGAGAAAGGTCGCGGCGCTGGGAGACATGCTCGAGCTGGGGCGGTTCGCCGAGTCGGCCCATTTTGAGGTGGGGGAGGCGGCGGCGAAAAATGGGATCGACCTGCTGATCGCGGTCGGCCGATGGGCCTCCCATATGGCGGAGGGGGCGCGGAAAGGGGGGATGTCTCCGGAGTCGGTCCTCGTTTATGAGACCCTGGAGGAGGCCCAAAAAGAATTGCCGGCGCTGATTCGCGAAGGAGATTGCCTTTTGATAAAAGGCTCCCGGGGGATGAAAATGGAATCGCTGGCGCCCGCTCTGGGGGGGGAGGGGACGAAGTAATGTTCTACCATTTTTTATACCCGCTCCATACGGTTTACCCGTTTTTTAATGTCTTCCGGTATATTACTTTTCGGACGATATACGCCGTGATCACGGCGCTCGTCATCTCTTTCTTGATCGGGCAATGGGTGACCGAACTTTTAAGGCGGTATCAGATCGGCCAGCAGATCCGGAGCGAGGGGCCCCAATCGCATCAAGAGAAATCGGGAACGCCGACGATGGGAGGGGTGATCATGTTGGCGGCGATTATGCTCTCGACCCTCCTCTGGGCCGACCTGAAAAACAGCTACATCTGGCTGGTCCTCTTCGCCACGGTCGGGTTCGGCTTGATCGGTTTTTGGGATGACTGGCTGAAATGCGTCCGGAAAAACTCCAAAGGGCTGATCCCGCGGCGCAAGTTCAGTCTGCAGATCTTGGTCGCGATGATCATCGCGCTCGGCCTTTACCTCTCGCCGGCGTATTCGACGATCCTCTCGGTCCCCTTCTTCAAGAATATCACCCCCGACCTGGGGATGTTCTATATCCCTTTCGCGATTTTGGTGATCGTCGGGGCGTCGAACGCGGTCAACCTGACCGACGGCCTCGACGGGCTGGCGATCGGCCCCATCACCGTGACGGCGGTCGCTTATATGATCGTCGCCTATGTGACGGGGCATCGCGTTTTTTCCGAATATCTCCTCATCCCCCACATCGAAGGGGCCGGGGAGCTTTCGGTCTTCTGCGGGTCGGTGATCGGCGCGAGCCTCGGTTTTCTCTGGTTCAACGCCTATCCGGCGACGATTTTTATGGGGGATGTCGGGTCGCTGCCGCTGGGGGGGTCGCTCGGGACGGTGGCGGTGGTCTCGAAACATGAGCTGCTTCTGATGCTGGTCGGCGGAATTTTCGTGATCGAAGCGCTCTCGGTGATCTTTCAGGTCGCCTCGTTCAAATCGAGCGGGAAGCGGGTCTTTTTAATGGCCCCGATCCACCATCATTTTGAGTTGAAGGGGTGGAAGGAGCCGAAGATCGTCGTTCGGTTTTGGATCGTCTCCATTATATTGGCGTTGCTGAGCCTCAGCACGCTTAAATTGAGATAAGGGAAGGATCCGGCGCGGATGCATCGTCCTAAAAATAGACTCTCCTCCCTCCCTTCCTTAAAAGGAGGGGCGGGTTTGGCGCTCCGGCGAAAGCGGGTCACGGTGGTCGGAATGGGGAAGAGCGGCGCGGCGGCGGTCTCGCTGCTCGCCCGAGAAGGGGCCGAGACGCTGGTGGTCGATGAAATACAGAAGGAAATCCCCCCCGCCCTCGGGACGATGGCCTCGGTCCGGTTTCACCTGGGGCCCTTCCGGGAGGAGGATTTTCTCCGCTCCGACCTGATCGTCGTCAGCCCCGGCGTCCCCCTTCAACATCTTCCGATGGGAAAGCTGAAGGCGACGGGGATCCCGGTCATCGGAGAGCTCGAGCTGGCGGCGTCGTTCCTCTCGGCGCCGGTCATCGCCGTCACCGGAACCAACGGAAAGAGCACCACCACGACCCTCGTCGGAGAAATCCTCAAGGGATGGGGATGGCAGGTTTTCGTCGGGGGGAACTTGGGGACCCCCCTTTCGGAAGCGGTCTCCTCCCCCTGGGATTTCATCGTGGTGGAGGCGAGCTCGTTTCAATTGGAAACGATCGAGGCGTTCCGCCCCCGGATCGCCGCCCTCCTCAACGTCACGCCCGACCATCTGGATCGCTATCCCGATCTCCCGGCGTATCAAAAGGCGAAGTGGCGAATTTTCGAAAATCAATCGGATGAGGACCACGCGGTGATCAATCACGACGACCCCCTGACCCGGCCCCCCTTTCTGAAAAAGCCGCCGGTTTTCTTCAGCCGGTCGATCGTTCCGTCGCGCGGTATTTATCTCCGGGATGGAGAGATTTTTTCGAACGTCTGGGGGGAGCCGGAGCCGATCATCCGCCTCGACGCGTTGAAACTCAAAGGCGCCCACAACATCGAAAATGTCATGGCGGCGGCGGCGATGACCCTTCTCTGCGGCTGCTCCGTCGAGGGGATCCGCCGCGTCTTGATCGACTTTAAAGGCCTGCCCCACCGGATGGAATTCGTTCGTGAAGTCAGAGGGGTGAAATACATCAACGATTCGAAGGGGACCAATGTCGGGGCGGTCTTGAAATCGCTGGAAGGGCCGGCGTCCCCGGTGATCTGGATCGCCGGAGGGAAAGACAAGGAGAGCGATTTCACCCCGCTCCGCGACATCGCGTCGAAAAAAGTAAAGAGGCTCATTTTGATCGGGGAGGCCCGGGAAAAGATGGCCCGCTGCTTCGCGGGGGTTGTGGCGCTGGAGCGGGCCGATTCGATGGAAGAGGCGGTCAAAAAGGGGGCCTCCCTCGCCGCGCCGGGAGATATGGTTCTTCTCTCGCCCGCCTGCGCCAGTTTCGACATGTTCAGGGACTATCAGGATCGAGGCGACGTTTTTAAGCGCGCCGTGAGGGGGCTGCCGGATTGAAAGTCATCGCCGACCCTGTCTTCCGACAGGAAAAATTTATTTTTGAGGAGACCCGGCGAGGCCGGGCCGATTTTGGAGTCGGCGACAAGGGGCTCCTTTTAATCGCCCTTCTCTTGGGGGGGCTCGGTCTTGTCATGGTCTACAGCGCGAGCGGCGTCCTCGCCGCCAAGATCTATCAGGACGGCGCCCATTTTTTAAAGAAACAATTGATCTGGACCGTTTTGGGGCTCTTCCTCTTTTGGGGATCGGCGCGGCTCGACGTGGAGCGGCTGCGACGGCGCCTCTTTCCGTTCGCCTGCGGGATCTTTCTTCTCTTGATTTCGGCCCTCCTCTTTGGAGCGGAGATCAACGGCTCGCGGAGGTGGGTTCAGGCCGGCCCGGTCCGCTTTCAGCCCTCCGAGCTCGCCAAACTTTTCACGGTGGTTTATTTATCGAGCTATATCGCCAAAAAGGGGGAAGGCCTTCGAGAATTTTTTAAAGGGGTGGCCCCGGTCTTGGTCCTCGTCGGCGCGGAGTGCGCCTTGATTTTGATGGAGCCCGATCTCGGAACAACCGCGACCCTTTTATTGATCTCGGCCGCGCTCCTTTTTCTAGGGGGATGCGCGTTGAGGCATCTGACGGCCCTCGGCCTCTTTGTGCTTCCCCTCTTTGTCTATTGGATCATGAAGACCCCCTATCGGCGCGAGCGGATCATGGTTTTTCTCAACCCCTGGAGCGACGCCTCGGCGAGCGGCTTTCAAATGATCCAGTCTTTGCTCGCCCTTGGGAGCGGGGGGGCGATCGGGACCGGCTTGGGGGAAGGGAGACAGAAACTTTTCTTTCTGCCGGAGCCGCACACCGATTTTATTTTCTCGGTGATCGGTGAGGAACTCGGCCTCCTCGGGACCCTCT
>DATDON010000169.1:0-2859 GCA_035293225.1 Candidatus Manganitrophaceae bacterium | reverse complement strand
GCGCCTTGAGGCCTTTTTGAAGAAGACCAGAGTTTTAATCGTCGAAGAGTATGAAGGGATCATTCAGGTCTTCCGGCGGATTTTAAAGACCGCGCCGGAGATCGAAATTATTTGGGAGGCGAAAAGCGAATTGGAAGCGGTTTTGGCGCTCGAAGTCTTTAAACCGGATGTGATCTTGATGAATTCAACCGCGCCTTGGAGGCAAGCGCTCAAGGTCTGGAGACAATTCAAAGCGCAAGCGCCCGACTGCAAACTGCTGGCGATGACGACTCCGGAAAATTCCACTCAGGCGAAACAGGCGAAGGCGCTCGAGATCGCGTTCCTGGCGAAGGAGGAGATGGTCCGCTCTCTGATCCCGACCCTCCGGGGCTTGATCAACGCCTCCAATGCGGAGAAATGCGCCCAACCATGACGATTCCCATGACGGCTCCCATGACGGCTCCGATGATGACCTCGTCTCCCGTCAAAACGATATTGATCGGCGAAGAATTTTTTCTTCAGAGCCGACGGAAATTTTCTTTTTCCATCAGACCACCCCAAGAAGGGAGCGCCCTGCCGCTGCGGCAGTGAAGCCTCCCTTTCCAGACCGAGCCGACGCCGTTTCCCCATCTTAAGCCCGGCGTTCCGCTTGGAATTCGATTCTCATCGAAAAAGCAAGGAGGAAAAATGAAAAAAGAAAAACGATTTATTTTATCTTTAACGAGGGCCGCCGGCGCGGTCTTTTTCATCCTCACGGCGGCGCTCTCGACGGCCGGAACGGTGGACGCGATGACCGTTTGGACCGATCACGCGACCGTGAAAATCCGGCCCAAAACTCCTCCTAAAACAGGACAGTCGTCCGCGAACCTGAAATCGGCGAAAAACGAATTTGAAGCGTTTCAGTTGATCGTGACGGCGGACACGTCGGCTTTATCGGGGGTCGATGTGAATGTGAGCGATTTGACCGACGGGCGCGGCAATATCATCCCGGCCGCGTCGGCGATGATCTATAAAGAGGCCTTCATCAACGTGTCGACCCCTTCCACCATTCAAGGGGGGACGGGGGAATGGCCCGACGCCTTAATCCCAAAAAGGGATGAATACGCGGGGGAGGTCCGAAACGCCTTTCCTTTTTCCGTCGCGTTGGGAAGAAACCAGCCGGTCTGGATCGAGGTCTACCTCCCGCCCGCCGCTTCGGCCGGGGTCTATTCCGGATCGGCGACGGTGACGGCGACCGGACAAAATCCCGTGGTCGTTCCGATTCAGTTGACGGTCTGGGACTTTGCCCTCCCTTCGACCTCTTCCTTAAAGTCGGCCTTTTCAATCGATCATCATCTTCTTCCGGCGGGCCACGGCGTCTCAGGCCTTCCGGTTGCGTTGACCCAGCTTTACACCCAGGCGGGCCTGCTCCATCGTCTTTCGAACAGCTACCTTATTTCACCGGTATCCTTGGGAGGATGGAGCGCCTTCGACACAACGTTCGGCTCATTTTTGGACGGAACGGTCTCGCTTCCCGGCGGGAAACTCCCGGGGAACAGACTGACCTCCGTTCAACTGAGGGATTACGGCCATAAAACCGACATTCCGTTTTTGAGAGATTACGCACAACACTTCAAAGCAAAAGGCTGGTTTGATCGGCTCTTCCAGTATACCTGCGATGAGCCCCCCAACGGCTGTAGCTGGGACCAGATCAAAACCTGGTCCAGCGCGCTGCATCAAGCCGATCCGGAGCTTCGGTCGATGGTCACCACGAGCGTTCAAAACGCCACAAATGGCGGAGCGGCAAGCGCCATCGATCTTTATGTCCCCACCATCCGGTTCATGGACAACAAGCCGTACGGGCGAGCGCCGGGAGAGGAGGTCCCCGGAGGATCGGGTACCATCGGAAACCAGCGAAGCAAATATGGTCCGGAGGTCTGGTGGTATCAGGCCTGCGGATCCCACGGATGCGGCATGGTTGGGGGAGGAGTTTATGATAAGGAGGGCTATCATCTCGATTGGCCCTCTTACATGATCGATCTTCCGGCGATGTTCAGCCGGGTCATGGAATGGCAGAGCTGGAAATACAATATTCAAGGAGAACTCTATTACGACATGGTCTACGCCTACGGATCGGGGGACGCGTGGGTCAATCAATACTATTTTGGGGGAAACGGAGACGGGACCCTCTTCTATCCCGGCAAACCGAGCAAAATCGGCGGAACGAAACATATCCCGATCGAATCGATCCGCCTCAAATTAATCCGAGAAGGGATGGAAGACTATGAATATATGAACCTCCTGAAAAGCGCGGGAGACGGCGCCTTCGCCGATGAGCAGGCGGCGCGCGTGGTCACCAATGCCTACACCTGGAACCGGGAGCCGCTCGATCTTTACGACGCCCGGGAGAAGATGGCGGCCCGCCTCTTGACGCATACGACCCCTGGAACCCCGGTCCCCGGACCGGCGCCGGCGCCGGCGCCGATCCCGATCTCCACTCCCGTCCCGACATCGGATCCCGGCCCGACGCCCGATCCTGAGCCGGCGCCTCTCCCCGGAAACACCCCCCCGACGGCGGTGATCAAAGCCTCGGTCAGCGAATCCGATCCCTGGCTCTTGAATTTCGACGCCGGCGGCAGCCACGACGCCGAAGGCCCGATCAGCGCGGTCACGTGGGACTTCGACGATGGGATGACAGGGTCGGACGCCGTCGTTTCGCGGCGATACGACCAACCGGGAACGTATCAGGTGACGCTGACCGTCGCCGATTCTTCCGGAATTTCCCGATCGACCTCCCTGGTGATGGCCGTCACCGGCGTCGCCGGCGCGCCGCTCGCGCAATGGGGCGCCGAGTCGATTTCCGTCGATTCGACCTCCCTCCTTTATTCGTTTGACGCCGGC
>DATDON010000168.1:0-2822 GCA_035293225.1 Candidatus Manganitrophaceae bacterium | reverse complement strand
CAGGAGGCGTTTCCGACCACGAACGGCCTGCAGAGATCGTAAAGACCCTTTTCCAAGAGCCCTTTGACGATCACTTCCGGCCCGATCCCGCACGGATCTCCCATTGTAACGGCGATGATCGGCTTCATCTTGAAAACAGGGGCCGGAAAATTCATTCTTATCTCCTCCTCATATTTTCTTATCTCGACTTATCATTGTCCCGACCCCCGGCCCCCGCTCTTAATCATTTTCCAGTTCCGGAAGATGCGGTTCCAGGTGGACGACGACCTCGATCACTTCGGAAAATTTTTTCATGATCTCCGACTCCACCTTGTGGGAGAGGGCGTGCGCATGTTCCAGACGCATGTGAGGGTGGACATGGATATGAAGGTCGACGTAGATATGATTTTGACTTCCCCGCGTCCGGACGGCGTGGCACTCTTCGACCCCGTCGATATCCATCACCAGGCCGCGGATATCCCGCGGGTGGATTCTCGAATAGTCGGTCAGGACCTTGGAGCTCTCCATGAGGATTTGAGCGCCGATCTTGCCGACGATGAAGGCGATGACGACGCCCACCAACGGGTCGATGAGCGGATAGCCGGCCCGGCCGAAGGCCAAACTCACCATCACCGAGAGCGAAGCGTAAATATCGCTTTTCGTGTGATAAGAATCGGCGATCAAAACCTCGCTTTTCAGCGATTCCCCTTTTCGCTTTTCCCATCGGCTGACCGTGAAGTTCACCGCGATCGTGACCAGCATGATGGCGAAACTGACCGGGGTCACTTCCGGAATGGCGGCGTCGCGGAAGCGGTGGTAGCTGTTTTTTAAAATTTCGAAGCATCCTACAAATAGGAAAACCGAGATAAGGAAGGAGGCGAATGTTTCGAATTTCCGGTGGCCGTAAGGATGGGTGTCGTCGGGAGGATGGGAGGCGACCCAAACGCCGATGAGACCGACCCCGTTGGACGCCGCGTCGAGGAAGGAGTGAAAGCCGTCCGCCTGCATGCTGATCGCGTTCGTCCAATAGCCCCAGGCGGTCTTTAAGACCGCGACCAACAGATTCAGAAAGAGAACGATGACCAGAGTCCGCCTGACTTCGGAGAACGGATCTTCGGATTTTCTTTCTGCGGTCATAGGGCCTTGGAGAGCGTTACTTTTTTAAAAGGGGAGGCCGTTCGGTCGGCGCCGCTTTTGGAGCGGAAACCGGCAGGGTAAAGTAAAAAGTGGAGCCTTCTCCGGGGGCGCTCTCACACCAGATCTTCCCTCCCAGGCGCTGAACGATCTCCCGGCAGATGGCCAAACCGAGGCCGGTTCCTTTCGGCAACCCTTTTTCGGGACGGGCCACTTGGTGAAATTTTTCGAATATCTTCGTGAGTTCGCCGGGGGGGACGCCGATTCCCGTGTCTTTCACCCCCACCAAGATTTCTTTTTCTTTCAAACGCTTTATGGAAAGGACGATTTTCCCTTTCTCCGTAAACTTAATCGCGTTCGAGAGCAGATTATTCAAAACCTCAATCAGTTGATCGCGGTCTCCCCGAACCTCCGGCAAAGGAGAGGCGATGTCGACGACCAGCTGAAGTTTTTTCGATTCAACCAGGGTCTGTGTCGAAAGAACGGTCGAACGGATGATCTCTTCCAGACGGAGCGGCTCGATTTTCCATTCGACTTTGCCCGCCTCGATTTTGGATATGTCGAGGACGTCGTTGATCAGGCGGATCAACCGGTCCGATTCTTGATCGACGATTTTCAAAAACTCTTTTCGCTTCTGATCGGCCAGATCGTCGGTCGAGAGGAGGAGTTCCACGAAACCTTTGATCGACGTCAACGGCGTCCGGAATTCGTGGGAGACCTTGGAGACGAAATCGGACTTCAACTGGTCGACTTTTTTGGTCTCCTCGTATAAACAGGCGTTTTCAATCGCCACGCCGATCTGGTTTCCGATCGCGATCAGAAGTTCGAGATCTTGTTTGATGAAAGGGCGGGAGCTCTTATCCAAAAGGGAAAGGGTCCCCAGCGATTTGCCTTTAGCCCGGATCGGGATGGTGATGAAATAAGGAAAGGGGGTGTTTTTAAAAGGGGGCTCTTCCGGGGAGTCATCCGAGAAGGAGATCGGAAGGCCGGTTTGGGCCACCCGTCGGTAAAGAACCTCGTTATGACCTTTCTCTTCCAGCCCCTCGGCCGGAAATCCCGCTCCGGAGAAAAGGCGGAGCGAGGTTCCCGATGCGTCCAGAAGGTGAATCATCCCTCCTTCCGTTTCAAAGATCATCATCGTCGCGGAGAGGGCCTCATCGAGCAACCCCTTGAGGTTCAGCGATTTATTGAGAAGCGAGGCGATGGTATAAAGCGAGGAGAGTTCTTTGTTCCGGACCGCCAGATCGTGGGTGCGTTGGGCCACCTTCTTTTCGAGCTGCGTGTACGATTCCTTGATTTTATCGGCCATTTCATTGAATTCCATCGCAAGCTCTTCAATTTCATCTCCGGTCCGAATGGCGAGGCGATGTTGAAGATTTCCCAACGCGATCAGCCTGGCCCCCTTTTGAAGCTCCTTGATCGGCTTCACCAGCTTGCCGGTGGCGTAGAAACTGAAAAACGCCAACAGGCTGATTCCGAGAAGACCCGAACCGGCGACCCAGGCGAGGAGCGTTTGGATCGGGGCGTGTGTTTCTTTGGGATCTTGGCTGGTGAAAATGTACCATCGGTGCCCCCCGAAACTCCCCGAAATCGAATTTTGAACCCAAACCGGCGCAAAACCGTTGATTGATTTTTTTCCGGGATAATGGACATCGACCCGCGTCATCCCCCAACCCGGCTTGTTCTGCGTGATTTCCTGGACGAGCCCC
>DATDON010000167.1:0-8830 GCA_035293225.1 Candidatus Manganitrophaceae bacterium | reverse complement strand
CCCCCCTGCCGAGAGGGCCGCCCGGTGGGCGAACGAGTCGATTCCCCGGGCGAATCCGCTGACGACGGTGATTCCCCGCTCCGCCAGATCACGGCTGAGCCGCTCCGTCACCGTCTTTCCGTAGTGACTCGTCCGGCGGGCGCCGACGACCGCCACCGGATACGGATCTTGGCCTCCCCAGGTCCCTTTCCAATAGAGGAAAGGAGGCGGATCGTAAATCGCCGCAAGCAGCGGAGGGTAATCGGCGTCGCCGATTGAAAGGAGGGACGCCCCGGCCCGTTCGATTTTTTCAAATTCCAGATCGATCTCGCCGAAACCGCTGAACGAAACGATCGCGCCGGCGACCTCTTCGGAGAGCCCCTCGACCCCGGCCAGCGCCCGCTCGTCCGCGTCGAACACCGCCTCAGGATTTTTGAATGCGTCGAGCAATCTTTTATAGAGGACGTTGCCGACCCCTTCGATCTGTTTTAACGCGAGCCAGTAGCGATACCGCTCCATCTTTCCACCTATGAGAAATGGTTGTTTATTATACAGAAGATCGCCGAACAGTCAAGTTTATCAAATTTCGGGGAGACAGCCGATCCCGAGAAGGGGGAGGGTCAGGCGGCCCGGAAGGCCTCGACGATATTCTGGCGGGCGGCGCGCGTCGCCGGGAGAAAGCCTCCTAAAAGGCCCATCGCCAGCGCGAAGAAAATCGATTCCAGAACAATCGCGGGGGAGAGGGCGAACCGAAACGCAAGCTCCGAAAAGGTGGCGAAATTGGTGGTGGAGACGGTGACCGTCTGAAGAAAGGAGGCGAGGATCAACCCCGGCCCCCCTCCGAGGAGGGAGAGAAAGAGCGATTCGATCAGAAACGCGAGGAGGATGCTTCGCCGGGAAAAGCCGAGAGCGCGCAGGGTCCCGATTTCCATCGTCCGGGCCGCGACCGACGCGTACATGGTGATCATCGCGCCGATCATCGCGCCGACGCTGAAGATCACCGTGACAAACACTCCAAGCACCCGGATGAAGGTGGCCATCATCTCCGACTGATCGGAGTAATACCGCTTCTCCTGTTTCACCTCAACCGTCATCCGGGGGTCGGACTCCAGGCGCTTTTTCAGCGAATCAAAATCGGCCGGGCTCGCGAGCCGGAGGGTGACGGAAGAAAAAACGGGGCGGCGAAAGGCCTGTACCAGCTGCTCGGAGTCGATCCAGATCTCCGACTCGAAACCGGACCCTTCCGCCTCGAAAAGGCCGACCACCGTCCAGTCCCGCATTCCGAACCGGATGGTCTCTCCCAGACCGATCCCCTGGAACCGCTTCGCCACCGCCGCGCCGACCACCGCCTCGGACAACCCCGGCTTCAAGAGGCGTCCCTCTTTCAACTTGATTTGGGGACGGATCGCGAGCGATTCGGAAGAGACCCCCCGAATCTGGACATGGGAGGGTTTGCGCGACCCCCGCTTGGGGAGGTTGATCAGGACGACGACCTCGGCGGCGGCCAGCGGCTTCCCTTCCCGGTCCGGCGCGATTTCCGGTTGGCTTTTGATGATGTTGGCCGAGGGGCGGTCGATCATACTCATAAACTCCGATTCGGCGCCGCGCCGGACCACGATGGCGTTCTCGTCCGATCCGGTCCCCACCAGCGTCTTCTCCAAGCCGTAGGCGAGCATCAGAACCGCGGCAAAGACAAAAATCACCAAGGCGATCCCCCCGGCCGTCAGGAGGGTCGTCACCCGGCGGATCCAAAGATTCCTAAAACTATAGCCGAAAGGGATGAATGCCATTTTCGTTTGTTATTCTCTGATTACCCCACCCTCCGAAGCCCTTCCACGATCCGGATATGGACCGCCCGCCAGGCGGGGAAGGCCGCGGCGGCGAGCCCGACGCCGATCGCCATCAGACCACAGGCGACCTGCGTCGTAAACGCCACTTCGAAGGCGGGAAAGATCGCCCCCATCGCCTCCCCCATCGCGTCTTCAAAAAGACGGGCGGCGGGAAAGGTTGCGCCGATGCCGACAATCCCCCCCAACAGGCCGATCAGGAGCGACTCTCCCGTAATGAGGCCGATCAGGTGGCGCGCCTCGAAGCCGAGCGTCTTGAGGACCGCGTACTCCGAAAGGCGTTCGCGGGCCGTCATCGCCATCGTGTTCGAGAGGACGAGAAGAATCACGCCGATGACGACCATCGAGATGATTCTCAACGCCACCAGAATCGCGTCGCTCATCGAGATGAACCCCAGCACGAAGGCCTTTTCGGTTTCAGTGAGGGTTTCGGCGATCGAATTCTTGAAGCGTTGGTCGATCTCTTGAGCGATCGCGCCGGCCTGCGAGGGGTCGGCGATCTTCACCACGAACCAACCGACATGGCCGGCGCGCCACGGCTCCGTCTCCCGAAGCCGCTCGTCCAGGTATTCCCAATGGAAGACAAACTGGGTCTCGTCCGTAGACTTTTGCGCCCCCCTGTAAATTCCGCGAATGACGAAGTCCCACTCCCCCTGAAAGATCATCCCGCGCATCCGGATCGCGTCGCCGATCTTCCATCCGAACCGCTCCGCCAGCTTCACCCCGACCACCGCGGCGTTCCGTTCGCGCAGAAAGGCGCTCTTCTGATCAAGCGGAATGAGAAACTCCGGAAAGAGATCGAACCAGTCGCCGGCGCCGACGGCGAACTGCGGGAATTGGGAATGTTTTTCATCGATGTAGATCCCGCCGAACCAGTGGGCGTAAGTGACCTCCGAGACCCCCGGAACCGACCGGATGCTCTCTTTATACGAGAGCGGCAGAGAAAATCCGAGCGAAACGGCGTTCCGGGCGATCAGGCGATTGGGCGCGGAGGCCTCAATCCCGCTGTACCACGCCCCGATCACCGTCCGGATCAGGCCGAAGGCGCTGATCGCGACGGCGATCCCAAGGACCGTCAGGGCCGATCGGAGTTTGTGGCGCGTTAAATTTTTAAATATCAGCCTCAGCAATTCCATAATAATTCGCTTGGGACCGCGGCGGACAGGGTTAGACCAGCTCTCCCTTGTCGAGTTGGCGGATCGTATGGGCCCGCTCCGCCGCCCGAGGGTCGTGGGTGACCATCACGATGGTCTTCGAAAATTCCCCATTCAAACGGCCGAGAAGATCAAGGATCTCGAGCGCCGACGTTTTATCCAGATCGCCGGTCGGCTCATCGGCCACAAGAAGGGGGGGATCGGTCACGATGGCGCGGGCGATCGCCACCCGCTGCTCCTGGCCTCCCGAAAGTTGCTTCGGAAGGTGCTTCATCCGGTCGGCCAAACCGACCACCTGGAGGGCCATCTCCGCATGCTCCCGGCGCTCTCTCTTCGTGAGGGGGGTCAGGAAGAGCGGCAGCTCCACATTTTCCAGGGCGGTGAGAACCGGCAAGAGGTTGTAAAGTTGAAAGATGAATCCGACATTCCGCGATCTCCACCGGGCAAGATCGGACTCTCCGAGGGAATGGATTTCGGTTCCGGCCACCCGGACCCTCCCCCGGCTGGGCCGGTCAATTCCGGCGATTAAATTGAGGAGGGTCGTCTTCCCGGAGCCGGAGGGGCCCATCAACGCGAGGAACTCCCCCTCCGGCACGGCGAGAGAAATATTTTGCAGGACGGGAATCTCCATGCTGTTGCGATAGTACGATTTGTAGACCTCCTTCAATTCGATCAGCGCGTCGCTCAATTCATCTCCAGCATTATGGTTTTCGCTCCTCCTCCAACCATTCCCTGAAGGTCATTGAACCCGGACCCGGTCCCCCGACCGTAACGCTTCCGGCGGGTTCATCACGACCCGATCCCCTGGGGCAAGACCCTTTTTAACCTCGACGAGAGAGCCGACCGGCTCCCCGACCTCCACCGGCGCCATTTCGACCTGATCGTCCCGGATCAGGAACGCCACGCGCCGCTCTCCTCTCGAAACAACCGCCGCCGGCTGAACCGCCACCTTCGGCTTTCCGGCGTCGTTTTGCGGGGGCTTGGAGAGAAAGGCGACCTTCGCGCTCATTTCGGGAAGAACACGGTCGTCTCGGTTGATAAAACGAATTTTCGTTAAGACGGTCCCTTTCGCCCGGTCGGCGGTCGGAACGATCGTCTCGACGATCCCTTCGTATTTCAACTCCGGATAGGCGTCGAGGGCGATCTCGCATTTTTGGCCGACCTCTATTTTCTGAATATTCGACTCCGAGACGTCGGCTTCGACCTGAAGGGAGGCCATATCGGCGAGGGTGACGATGGCGGCCTTCGCCAGCGTCGAAGAGGCGAACGGCGCAACCACCTCCCCCACCTCGGCGTTCTTCGTCAAGACGGTCCCGTCAAACGGCGCCCGGATCAGGGTGTTATCGATATCGACCTGAGCGGCCCGGACCGCCGCCTCCGCGGCCCGCACGCCGGCCTTCGCGGAGCTGAGGGCGGCCTGAGCGCGGCGATAACGGGCTTCCGCCGCGTCAAAATCGGCTTTGGGGATCAGGTCCGACTCCAAGAGCGTTTTCTTCCGCTCGTAGGAAAGGGTCGCTTCGTCCAACTCCGCCTTTGCCTCCTCATCCCCGGACTGCGCGACGTTGAGGTTCGCCTCGGCGCGCGCCAAGGCCGCCCCCACGTCGGCGCTTTCAAGGCGGCCCAGGATATCCCCCTTCTTGACCCGGTCTCCTTCCCGGACCCTCAACTCCACCAACCGGCCGGTTCCCTTCGACGCCACCGCCGCCCGTCTCTGAGCGACCACATAACCGCTGGCGTTCAACGTCACAAAAGAACGGGAAGGGTCGATCGATGAAACGGTCGTCGCCTCAACCGCAAACGGCGCGCCGGAAATAGCCCAGTAGCCCAGGACGGTCGCCACGAGCGCCGCCAGCCCCACCACCAGCCAGGCCGCCTTTCGGAGGCCGGGGCGTTTCGGCTTCACATCACGCTGGTTCCAGTCGATTCGAAGGCGAGAAAGATCTTTGGGGTCGGCTTTAATGTTCAAATCCTTTCAGAGGGGAACGCGCATCATGAGCGCTCTTTATTATAGGTGGATTCAGCCGGTTCTTCAAGCCTCGTATGAAAGGGGCGCCTCTTTTTTATTAAGGAGAGGAGGGCAGCGGGATTATCCCAAAAAGGTCTTTCTATCGAGGCTTCGGTATTGGATCGCTTCGGAGGGGAGAAAAAAAGGGGCGCCCCAAACAACCACAAGCCTTCAATTTCGTGGAAACGAAATTAGCGATTTAAAAACTGAGAAAACAAAAGGGGAAGGGTTATGTTTTTAATACTCCCCTTGCGCGCTTCACTTTCCAGATGAGCTTGGCGGTTTTAGACTCTTCCCATCCACTTCTAGAAGGATGTCCTCTTTCAATCTTTCGATTTCTTTTCTGACCGAATCATCAGTTAAAATTTCGGCAGGAATCGCATCGAATCTTGTGGTGATCGCCTGTTTTATAGATTCTTTAGCCGGATGGTTTTGAAGATCAATTGTTTTTTTAATGTCGAGCAGCGCTTGAGTATGAGCGGAAAGCCCACTGTTCATTGTGTCGAGAAGAAGGCGTATTTGTTCGAGTTTGTCGACCGATTTTGCGGCTGAAATCGCCGCCAATGCGCCAGAACTCACTGCAGGCCCATCACATCGCTTTAAGTCACTATTCCAATTTCCCAGACAGATCAGATCTCCATAGGTGCTCGGAAGGATAACCATTCCCTCGTAGTTTTGAATTTGGCTGTTCTGGGCGTCAGATGAAGGAACATTAGAAAAGGTCAACACGAATGTCGCGATGAGAAAGAAAGTTTTCATCTCATTCTCCTTTTAGTTTAAGTAAGGAGGTCACGGCGGTTGCCTGCAAGACGAATCGCTCATAGCGCCGGCCCGCCTCAATCCAGCGCGACCTGTTGTCGACTCCCGAGACGAACACCGCAACGCCCGCCGAACGGCGGATCCAAGGCGCTGAGTTTCAGCGGGACCACAAGGCGTCCGCTGTAACGACTTTGACCATTGGATTTTCCCGTACAGATCACCGCGCAAAATCATACTTCACCTCTACGATTTTCCCCCTCCAGTAGGGGAAGCTTCCGTCCTGCAACCGCCATTCCACCTCCCCCTCGATCGGAATCCGCATCCCTTCCCTCTCTTCGTAGTTGCGGAAACGCCCCTCCCAAGGGGTCCGTTCGTATTTCCCATTGACCGCTCGATAGCGGCCCGGCGTGAAGACGCTCACGACTTCTCCGACGTCGTTGAACCGGAATTCCAGAGACGCGGTCGCGCCGGAGTCCGTCAACGTCGCCAGGGCCCTGCGGCTGTCGATTGGGCTCCATCTCACCCGTTCGCTTGGGAGAAGCGCCGTCGGAAACCAAACCGCCTCGGCCAGATATCGTTGCAGGGCGCCCGCATTCAATTCCGCTTTACTCCGCTCGTCGACCACCGTTATCAGCGAAAGAATCTTCGCCTCCATCGATCCCTGTCCCGCGAGGTAGACGTCACGCGTATGCGCCTTCATGAATGGAACCATGCGAATACCGGCGTCCCATACGAAGCCGGGAGGGCGCGCCGAGAAATACTCCTGCGCCTCGAACCGGCTCCATCCGTCATCCACTCTACGAGCGCAGAATTCGCCTGCCTGGATCATGCGTACCGACCGGACCATGGGGCGCCCCTCTCTTAACACTCGCCTAAAATACTGGGCGACCGGGGCCGGAAGCGGGCCGAAGCCCTCGAAGGAAATCGTTTCCGCTCCGCTTCGGGGGATCGCCTCGATAAGTTTCCCCACCAGCTGAGAGGTCTTGGCGTTCCAACGGGCCGAACCAACCCACACCGCCAACCCAACCCCCACACCAACAGAACCCAGACCGGCTAAAATAAGTTTTCCCCATCGCGCCATTTCCGTAGGCTTTCTATCTGTCTCATCGCCCGGGCCACCCGGCCGGGGTGGACCAAACGGGAACCCGCGCCGATTCAGATCGTGGTAAGCGCAAACGTCCTTCTATTACAATACTCCTTTTGCCTCTGCGCGCTCCAGAGGGAAATCTCGAAACACAAGTGGGTCACATCTTGAACCTGTAGTCCCACCATGGAATATGTCAGGGGTTTACTTTTTGTTATCCGGAGTTTCTTCGCCCCTCTTCCCCAGCGCTCACTTTTTTCCATTCTTTGGCGCGCTGGCTCAGAGGCGGGGCGTAAGTCAAGGTCATCCCAGGAAGGTCTTTCTATCGAGGCTTCGGTATTGGATCGCTTCGGAGACGTCGGCGGTCGAGACGCGGTCGCGCCGGTCGAGGTCGGCGATGGACCGCGAGACCTTCAAAATCCGGTTGTACGCGCGGGCCGAGAGGCCGAGGGTCTCTTCATCTAATTCGGCTTTCCCCGAGCAAAGAGGGTCCAAAGAGGGTCATGTCTTTACTTTGGCATCATTATCAAGAATGTTTTCGACCGTTTCCCTCAATCGCTTGCCTTCTTCAATTCGCTTGGTGACTGCGATGACGCGGCGGCTGACCCCTGTATACCCTATTTCAAATATCTTGGCAATTGCTTTCAACGGCAACTCGCCCCATAGATCACGATTTATCGCCCTTTCCCGGACTGCTGGTCGGTTTCATTATCTCTTCCACCTCTTCCCTAAGCCGCCGCCACTCCCGCCAGAAGCCGCTTTAATGTCAGGAAGAATCGGGTCCGCTTTGGCTCAAATGGCAAAGTAAAGACCGGACCCCATTGACTCGCAACTTTCCATGACTCATTTCGCTCACACATATAATCCGGCGCAATGCCCGGAGGCCCAGGCCCATTGGAAATTGTAACCGCCCAGCCATCCGGTCACATCAACGACTTCACCGATAAAATAAAGCCCCTTCACCCGATGGGCCTCGAAGGTTTTGGACGAAAGCTCACCGGTATCCACCCCGCCCTTCGTGACCTCCGCGACGGGATAGCCGCTTGTACCGGAAGGGACGATACGCCATTGATGAAACCGCGCGGAGATCGCCGCGACTTCTTTTGCGTTATACTGGGACACGGGCTTATTCTCCGATGATAAAACCAGCCATTGCTGGGCTAGGCGTCGGGACAATCGCTCGCCGATCAGGTTTTTGAGTTCCGCTTTCGGCCGCTCCTTTTGCCATTGTTTGATCGCTTCAGCCAGATCGAAATCCGGAAGAAGGTTGATCGTCACCTCATCGCCCGGTTCCCAGTAGTTTGAAATCTGCAAGACGGCCGGGCCGCTTAAACCCTTGTGTGTAAATAGGATCGCGTCTCGAAATATCTGTTTATTACAGGCGACCCATGCATCCGCCGACGTTCCAGCCAAACACTCCGTCTCCCGCAGATCCCGAGGATGCAGGGTAAAGGAGACCAAGCCGGGCGCGCAAGATCGCACATTGAGACCGAACTGTTTCGCCACCTTATATCCGAAATCGGTCGCGCCGACCTTGGGGAACGACATCCCCCCGGTTGCAATCACGAGTGACTCTGCGTCATACCGACCCAAATTGGTTTGAACCGTAAAGAATCGTTTCCCCTCGATGTTTTGATCTTCGATTTTTTCAACAAAACATTTTGTTTGAATCCGGACACCGCCGGCACGGCATTCTTCTAACAGAAGGTTGAGAATCTCGATCGATTTTCCATCACAGAATAATTGTCCCAGTTTTTTCTCATGATAAGCGATGCCGTGTTTTTCAACCAGCGCGATAAAGTCCCGCGGCCCAAAGCGGCTTAAGGCCGATTTGCAAAAATGAGGATTGCCCGAGATAAAATGCTCCGCTTCCACACGTAAATTGGTAAAGTTGCAGCGTCCTCCGCCCGAGATCAGAATTTTCTTTCCGACGCGGTCGGCATGATCCAGAAGCAGTACGCGACGGCCCCTCTGGCCCGCGGTCAATGCACACATGAGCCCC
>DATDON010000166.1:0-2301 GCA_035293225.1 Candidatus Manganitrophaceae bacterium | reverse complement strand
CCCCGTCTTCCCGCCGATGCCGGCGTCGACCTGCGCGACCACCGTCGTGGGGACTTGGATGTAGGATATCCCTCTCAGGTAGGTCGCCGCCGCGAAGCCGGTCATGTCGCCGATCACCCCTCCGCCGAGCGCCACCAGGGTCGATTTGCGCTCGAACCGGTCCTGGATCAGCCGATCGTAAATCCGGCCGATCTGTTCCATGTTCTTGTATCGCTCCCCGTCCGGAACGCGGATGAGGGACGGATCATAACCGCTCCCCTTCAGGCTCTTCATGACCTCCGCGCCATACAGGCGCTCGATTTTAGAATGGGTGACGACCGCCACTTTTTCCCCGACGGATAACTTTTTCAGATAGCTTCCGATCTGACGCCGGATCCGATGACCGATGACGATGTCGTAACTATTCGCGCCAAAATCAACGTGTATTTTCTCGGCCTTCAATCTCCAAAACCTTCTTTTTAATCGCGCGCGTCACCTCTTCAACCTGCAAATAGGAGGTATTGACGGTAAAATCGGCGCAGCGATAATATGGCGCTCTCTCTTCCAATAGACGCGTGATCTCGGCGAGAGGGTCCGAACCTTTCAGAAGAGGCCGCTGGCCCGCCCGCTTTTGGACCCTTTTCAAAATCACCTCCGGGTCGGACTCGAGCAACACGAGAAAGCCGTTTCTGCGCAGCGCCTCCAGATTCTTCGGATTGAGGATCGCGCCGCCGCCGGTCGAAATGACGCATGCTCCCTGTTGAGCGGCCTCTTGGACCGCTTGCGACTCGAGCTCTCTGAAATAGGCCTCCCCGTTTTCAGTGAAAAGCTCGGCGATTTTTTTCCCGCTCTTCTCCTCGACCCTCTGATCGGTGTCGACAAAGCGGTACTTCAACTCTTTAGCAAGCGCCCGTCCCACGGCGCTTTTCCCCGTCCCCATAAAACCAAGTAAGACGATATTTTTCATGCAACGGCGCCGCCCCTCCGCTTCGGTTGGGGGCTACTTCACAATCCGGGGGGTCAAGAAGACCAGCAACTCGGAGGTGTCCTCCCGTTTGGTGTTGGTTTTAAAGAACCAGCCTAAAATGGGAATATCCATCAGGAACGGAATTCCGCTGACCGATTCCGATTTGCTCGTTTCATAAATTCCGCCGATCACCGTCGTCTCCCCGTCCCGAACCAACACATGGGTCGTCGCCTCTTTTTTGAGAATGCTCGGCCCGGTCGCGCCGGAGCGGACCTCCCCCGGGGCGTTCTTGGTGATCTTGATCTTCATGTTGACCCCCCCATCCGCGGAGATATGGGGGGTCACCAGGAGGGTCAGGTTGGCGTCGATGAAGGTCGTTTGCGTCCCCTGCTGGGGCGAGGAGGTCTGGAACGGGATCGATTCCCCCTGTTCGATCTTCGCTTCCTGATTGTCCAGCACGGAGACCTTCGGGGTGGAAACGACGCGGGTCAACCCTTGAGATTCTCCCGCCGAGAGCCTCAAATCGAGATTGAACGGATTTTCCGTGAATCGTCCGAAGGTGAAACCGACCCCGCCGAAATTCGAAGCAGCCGGAAGGTTGACGGCGAAGTCGGGGGTCGGGGTCCCGAACGCGGAGCCGGCGACCGGATTGGCCAGCCCGATGAGGTTGGCGTTGGTCACATCCTTGTAGCTCGCCCCCCACTGGATGCCGAGGCTCCGGTTGAAGGTCGGCGCCACCTGGACGATCCGCGCCTCGATCACCACCTGCGGGGTGGGGGTGTCGAGCGTCTTGACCAGGCGCTCCACCTCCGCCAGATTTTTTTCGATGTCCTTCACGATCATCGTGTTGGTCCGGTCATCGATCGTAATATCCCCCCGCGGGGAGAGGATTTTCTTGAGCGGCTCTGAAAGCTCCTTCGCCTTGCTGTAGTTGATCGGCAGGATGCGGGTGATGAGGTCCTCCGCCTTGATCTGGCTCTCTTTCGCCTTCGCCTCCTCGTCCTGCTGTTTGGCGATGTTGGCCAGGGTGGCAATTCGGATGATGTTCCCCTCTCGGATCTGGCCCAAATTATTCATTTTCAGGATAATTTCGAGCGCTTGATCCCAAGGGACATTCACCAGCTTGAGGGTCACTTTCCCTTTCACGTCTTCACCGAGAACGATGTTCAGACTGCTGACATCGGCGATGAGGCGGATCACGTTCGTGATGTCGGCGTCCTGGAAATCAAGAGAAATTTTCCTGCCGGTATATTTGGCGGCGGGGGCGCCCTCTTTATTTTCTTTCTCTTTTTTCTTCGGCTCCTCCCGGCCGCTTTTGGGAAGCTGGGCCTTCTGGTCGGACGCCGGGGGCGGGG
>DATDON010000165.1:0-2168 GCA_035293225.1 Candidatus Manganitrophaceae bacterium | reverse complement strand
TATTACACCGTCCGCGCAGAATCTGAAAATGGCGCCGCGAGCGTCCTCCTTCGCTTCGACATGTCGGGAATAAACGCGATTTTCCTCGACCGCGATATTCTGGGCGAATACGGCCTCGGCGGATCCGGAGAAACCTTTTTGATCGATTCAAAAGGTTTTCTCATGACCCCCTCCCGATATCCGGGGAGCTCGGATAAGAATCGTTTAATCGAGTCGCGGGCGGTTCAGGCGTGTCTTGCCGGCGCGGACGGTGAATCGCTCGGCCGAGACGATCTCGGGGTCGAGGTGATCCATGGGTTTCGATATGTCGAAGAGATCGGCGCCTGCATCATCGCCCGAAGGGAGGCGTCGGAAGCCTTTGCGCCGGCGATTCAGTTAAGAAAGAAGGTCATCGGGATTTCGGGCCTGTTTGCGGCGCTGGCGATCGCCCTCTCTTTTGGATTGGCGCGAAAATTTTCCCGGCCGATCGACCTGTTGACCGAGCACGCCCGCCGGCTCCAGAAAGGGGATTTTGAGGGCGCGGCGCCGATTGAAGGGCCCTCTGAAGTCAGAACGTTTGCGGAGACCTTCGCCGCCATGACCCGCTCTCTGAAGGAGTCGCGCGCGGCGCTCATTCGGAGTGAAGGCCGCGTTCGCGCCGTCCTTGAGAATACATTGGACGCCGTGGTGGGGATCGACGGCAGGGGGATCATTATCGACTGGAACGTCCGGGCCGAGGCGATCTTCGGGTGGAATCGGGACGAGGCGGTCGGCCGGCGGCTCTCCGAGACGATCATCCCTGAAAAGTATAGAGAGGCGCATGAGCGGGGCCTGGCCCTTTTTTCGGAAACAGGGGAGGGGCCTATTTTGAACCGCCGGATCGAGCTTTCGGCCTTGCGCCGGGACGGGGAGGAATTTCCGGTCGATCTGACCGTCACCCCCGTCCAAAACGAAGAAGAGACGATCTTCTACGCCTTCATCCGCGACATCGCCGAACGGAAGCGGGCCGAGGGAAAAATAAAATTCCAGGCGAATCTCCTGGAGGTGGTGGGGCAGGCGGTCATTGCGACCGATCTCAACGGGTCGATCATTTTCTGGAACCGGTTCGCCGAAAAACTCTACGGCTGGCCCGCGTCGGAAGCGTCGGGGCGCGATGTTTTGGAATTGGTCCCGGCCCATTCGCGCGCCGAAGCGGCTGAAATCATCTCTCGCTTAATGGAGGGGAAAAGCTGGTCGGGGGAATTTCCGGTGCGGCGTCGGGATGGGACGGTCTTCACGGCGATGGTGACCGACACGCCCATTCATGATGAGCAAGGGAGGCTCATCGGCATGATCGGCGTTTCGTCGGACATTACGGAGCGAAAGGAGGCCGAAGAGGCGCTTCGCAAGGCGAAAGAGGCGTTGGAAGAGAAAATGGGCCAACTTCAGAAGCGGCTGGCCGTTTCTCAAACGCTCCATTGGATCTCAACCCAATTCGCCAGGGGGGGCGAGATCGACCTCTTTCTCGGTAAGATCGTCAAGGAGGTGGCGGAGCTGACAGAGACGGCGAAATGTTCCATCGGCCTGATCGATCCGGAGGGGAAAAAAATAACGCCACAGGCCTATTATGGTTTTAAAGAAGAGAGGATCCGTCGAGTTGAAGTTCCGATGCCCCGGAATGAGAACGATCTCCTCTTCCGGGCCCTCCATCGCGGAGAGACCGTGATGCTCAACCGGATTTTAAGCGATCCGCGGGCCGAACGGTATCGTGAGATTGTCGAGATGTTGGAAATCCAATCGGCCCTTGTCACGCCGCTCCAGGTTCGCGGCAAATCGATCGGCGTGGTGGGGGTCTATGATAAGTTCCACGGAAAGCCTTTCTCGCCGGATGATTTACAGCTCTTGCAGACCATCGCCAACCAGATCGCAGGGGCGATCTCGATCGGACGCTACTATGAAGACCTTCAAAAGATCATTCAGGAGTTGCGGCGAAAGACGATCGAGGCGGAAGAGGCCAGCCGATTGAAATCCCAATTTCTTTCCAATGTTTCCCATGAATTTCGGACCCCGCTGAACGCGATCATCGGCTATACGAGTCTTCTACTGGATAAAAGATACGGCCCCGTCGGCGAGAGCCAAGCCGTTCCCCTGGAGGGGATTTTGAGAAACGCGGACGACCTCCTCAAGTTGGTGAATGATGTGTTGGATCT
>DATDON010000164.1:0-2537 GCA_035293225.1 Candidatus Manganitrophaceae bacterium | reverse complement strand
CGGTCGGGCCGATGATCGTCGGGGCGGCCAGAAAGGCCACCTCCCTTCCGCTCGACGTTCATCTGATGATCGTCGAGCCGGACCATCTCATTCCGGAGTTTATCGAGGAGGGCGCCGACTCGGTCACCGTCCATGTCGAGGCCTGTCCCCATCTCCACCGAACGATCCAACTCATTAAACAGCGGGGGGCAAAGGCCGGGGTGTCGCTCAATCCGGCGACCCCGATCTCATCGGTCGAAGAGATTCTGGGTGAAATCGACCTGCTCCTCATCATGTCGGTCAATCCCGGCTTCGGCGGACAAAAGTTTATTCCGAAAGTCCTCGATAAAATCCGCGCCGCCCGGAAGATGATCGACGACCGGCGCCTCTCGATCGACCTGGAGGTGGACGGCGGGATCAAAGCGGCCAACGCGAAAGAACTCGCCGAAGCGGGGGTCGATATTTTTGTTGCAGGATCGGCGATCTTCGAAAGCCCCGACTATCGAAAAACCATCCAAACCTTCCGGGAGGCGATTCGGTAGAGTCTCCTCCCTTTCTTGACAAATCCCTCTATTACCCGTATCTTAGCCGAAATTATCGGGGTCTTTGATGGACGAAAACGCCGTTTTAAAATTGGCTGAAAGCCTGCATCCGCTTGAAAAAAAGGTGTTGTCTCTCTTTCAGGGGGGCGGCCGGCTCTCCGAGGCGGAGATGCTTGAGAAGGACCTCTCCTTGCAACCCTCCCAGCTTTCGATGGCGCTGGGGTGGCTCCAGACGAAGGAGGTCTTGAGGGTGACGGCCGAGACACGGCAGTCGTTTGTCTCCCTCACCGAGACCGGCCTGGTTTACGCCCGGCAAAAAAATCCGCCGCTTCGGATGGCGGAGGAGATCGGCCGGCGGGGCCAGGTCCCGATCCGGGAGCTGCAACTGCGGCCCGATATGGAGGCGGAAGAGAAAAGTTCCGCCATCGGCGCGCTCAAAGAGTGCGGCGCCGTAAAGGTGGCGCCGGGCGGTCTTCTTGAAATGGCCGACCCCTCCAAACTGGCCGAGTTTGAGCGGCTTCAAGAGGTGATTGACCGGCTTTCCGCAATGAAAGCCCCCGTCGAACTCGGCGCGCTGACCCCGGAGGATCAGACGGCGATCGAGGCCTATCATCGGAAACGGAGCAAGTCGAAGGGGGTCTTCCGGGTCGACGAACGGGTCGGTCGGTCTTTCTCACCGACGGAACTTTACGCCCCTCTTTACAGGAAGATGATCGAGGCCGGCGCGCGGGAGGAGATCGGCGCGCTGACGCCGGAAGCGCTCAAAGACCAAAGCTGGCGCGGCAAGCCGTTTCGGAAATATAACATCCAGATCCCTCCTCCGCGGATCAGCGGGGGGAGGAAACACCCGTATAAAAGTTTTTTGGATCAGGTCAAGCAAAAATTCGTCTCGATGGGGTTCGCCGAGGCGCGGGGGCCGCTGGTGGAGAGCGAATTCTGGGACATGGACGCCCTCTATATGCCGCAGTTTCACCCCGCCCGGGAAATACACGACGTTTATTTCGTCAAGGGGGGGCTCGCCGACAAAACGATCCCGGAAGAATTGGTAAAGCGGGTCGCTGCGGCCCATCAGCACGGCGGAGAGAGCGGTTCCCGCGGCTGGCGTTATCCTTTCGATACCCGGCGGACCCGGCGGCTGATCCTCCGGAGCCAGGGGACGGCGGTCTCGGCGCGCGTCTTGGTGGGAAACCCGAACATCCCCGGAAAGTATTTCTCCATCGCCCGCTGCTTCCGGTACGATCAGGTCGACGCCACCCACGCCCCCGATTTCTTTCAGGTGGAAGGGATCGTCCTCGGCCGCGGGATTCACTTCCGAACGCTCCTCGGCCTTTTGACCCTCTTCGCCAAGGAGGTGGCGCGGGCGGAAGAGATCAAGTTCCTGCCGGCCTATTTCCCTTTTACGGAGCCTTCGGTGGAGATGCACGTCCGGCATCCGAAGCTCGGCTGGATGGAGCTGGGAGGGGCCGGCCTCTTCCGTCCCGAGGTGACCGGTCCGCTCGGCGTCGACGTTCCGGTGATCGCCTGGGGCCTCGGCCTCGACCGGATGGCGATGGTGGCGTTGCAAATCTCCGACATCCGCGACCTCTTTTCACCCGACCTCGGATTCATCCGGGAAAAACGGATTTATTTTAACGCGGAATCGTAGAAGCGAATCCCCTATGGTAGACAGATATGCCGACGATTGAAGTGAAGATCAGCGATTTCGAGTCGCTCCTCCGCCGCAGGATCAACCACGCGGAGATGGAGACGCTCCTGGAGCGGGTCAAGGGAGAGGTCAAGGAGTTTATTCCGGAACAGGATACCGCCAAGCTGGAGTTGAACGACAGCAACCGACCCGATCTCTGGTCTCCGGAAGGGATCGCCCGCCAGATCGCGCTCGCGGAGTCTAAAAAAGAGTATCCCTTTTTTGATCCGAAACGAAAGGCCGGGCGGAAAGTCCTCGTGTCGAAAGGGGTCCAGGCGGTCCGCCCCTATGTCGCGGCGGCGGTCGCCCGCGGGGTCGTCGTCACCGATACG
>DATDON010000163.1:0-3641 GCA_035293225.1 Candidatus Manganitrophaceae bacterium | reverse complement strand
CCGGTCGATTACCGGCGAAGAAAAATCTTTGAGTGAATTCAAGGGGACGGCGGCGCTGATCGTGAACACGGCGAGCGAGTGCGGGTTTACCCCGCAGTACGCGGGATTGGAAGCGCTCTACAGGAAATACAAAGAAAAAGGGTTTGCGGTCCTCGGTTTCCCGTGCAACCAGT
Source organism: Candidatus Manganitrophaceae bacterium (assembly GCA_035293225.1). Lineage (GTDB taxonomy): Bacteria > Nitrospirota > Nitrospiria > SBBL01 > Manganitrophaceae > DATDON01. Next base: position 3,468 of record DATDON010000163.1, on the reverse strand, counting down.
TCGGGCGGCAGGAGCCGGGCTCGGAAAAAGAGATTCAGGCGTTTTGCGAGAAAAACTATGGGGTGACCTTTCCCCTCTTCGCCAAGGTGAACGTCAACGGCCCCGAAGCGCACCCTCTCTTCGATTACCTGAAGCAATCGGCGCCGGGGGCGCTGGGGACGGAGCCGATCAAATGGAACTTCACCAAGTTCCTGGTCGATCGAAACGGCATGCCGGTCGAGCGTTTTGCGCCGACGACGAAACCCGAAGGGTTGGAAAAACAGATCGAAAGACTTCTTTGAAGAACCCCGCCCTAGAAGGGCGAGGATTGCGCTCGCTATGCGTGTTCATAAAAAGAAGCGGAGAATCATTCTCGTCTGATTTTTCCTTTTTCCGTCAAATTGACTTCCTCACCCCATTTTAGCTACGATATTCTAAACATCCATCTCAACGACGGAGAGCCGATGACCCCTTCATCACACGACAACCCGGAAGCGCGTCCTTTCGTTTCAATCGTCGCGGCGCGGCTCGGTTTTACGCTGGCCATCGTGGGCGCTTTGGCGGCGATGGGAGCGGGGGTGGGAACGCGTCTTGAATGGTGGACGTTTCGGGCCGGCTTTTCGGTTCTAAAATGGGGGGCCTATTTTGCGCTTACGGCCTTTGTGGCCTCTTTCATCGGCCTGATCGGGTTGCGGCGCGGGGCGCCCCGCAGAGATTTTTCTTTGGCGGTCGCCGGGACGTTGATCAGTCTCGTCGTTTTCTTGATTCCTCTCCAATGGATGTGGAAGGCGTGGAAGGTCCCCCCGATTCACGACATCACGACCGACACCGAAAATCCCCCTCCGTTTGCCGCGGTTTTGAAGCTGCGCGAAGGGGCGCAGAATCCGGCTGAGTATGGCGGGCCTGAAGTCGCGGCGCAGCAGCGGGCGGGATATCCCGATCTGGGACCATTGATCCTAAGCGCCCCCCCCGACCCGGCGTTTGAAAAGGCCCTCAGGACGGCGCGGTCGATGAGGTGGCGGATTGTTGACGCCAATCGGACCGAACGACGGATCGAGGCGACCGGCGCCACCTTCTGGTTCGGATTTAAGGACGATATCGTCGTCCGCGTCTCCCCGTCCGATTCCGGGAGCCGGATCGATGTCCGCTCGGTCTCCCGAGTCGGTCGAAGCGACGTCGGAACGAACGCCGAGCGAATTCGAAAGTATCTGAAAAAGCTCAAACAGTCCGATTAAGGTCGATCCGGTTTTTGATCAATCGTAAAATGAAAAACAAATGGGTTCTCCCGATGGAACACGATGGAGTTGAATCGCAGATCGTAGACGCCGACTCCAGTGGACTGATTGGGGAGCGGATCTTCCACAACCCAGACGGGCGCTTTAAAAAACCATTCGATCCGCCGCGCCAGAGGGGTCTTCCGGGTCTGCTCCACGCGCGGATCGGCCGTTTGAGTGACCACCTCCCCCCATTTTTGCGCTTCGCCCGATAATGAATGGATCAAATAAATTTGATAATGGTCCCCCTCTCGTAAAACCCCCTTCCAACGAAGCGGCCCCAGCGGTTCAGGAAAGACATAGCTGAAATCGACCTTCCCTGAAGAATGCGCCTCAGCGGAGAGGGCCCGCTCAGCCAGGGATCGGTTGAGCCCGCAAAAAAGGATATAGAGCGCGGCCAATGCGACAAAAATTCGAGAAAGTCTTTCCAGGGAGGTCCGCATCGACGGAATGAGAGAAATCGCAAGCGGCGCGGCGAGGAGGCCGGTCAAGATCAGGTCGATAATGAAGATCATCGCCAACTCCGGACGCCAATCGCTGAACGGCCATAAGAGAACCACGCCGAAGGAATTCACCAGATCGAAAAAGAGATGAACGGCCGCGCCGAGCAAGACCAGGCCGAAGAGAACCGGCAGGCGGATCGTCGGATAAAATCGTTTCAGAATAAAGGTCAGGACGAGCGACCAGATCGGGATCAAAAAGAGAGAATGGCCGAAGGTCCGCCGCTGAAGGATCGAATTCAGGGCGCCGGAAAGGGTGACGACCGCGTCTATATCGGGAAGGTTCGACGCCCACGCCAGAATGGGGATTGCCGCCCGGCCGATTCGCTTCCGAAAGAAGGCGTTCCCCATGCCGACGCCGACCAGAGTATGGGTAAGAGGATCCACGGGAGGATTGTATCATCCCTCGGATGGAAGGACAAGTTTGAAGAACCTGTCTAGAAAAGCGGGGATTGTACTCACTGCCCGCGTTCAAATTCTTGGAGATAGCGGAATTTTACATTTTACTTGACATGCGGCGTAAACCTCATGTACCTTGCTCCTTAAATGATTCTAATTACCCCCCAACAAGGTCGGCGTCCCAGTGAGCAGCGCCGATCTCAAAAAAAGGAGTGAGATGATGCGCTACATGATTCTCGTCATGGGATTAGCCGTTGCGCTGACCATCGCCGGGGTCGCCGGCGACGGACGCGCCCAAGGGAATAACCTCCCCCCTTCGGATAATGCAATCGCCTTCGCCAAGCGGACCAGCGACCTTCTGACCAACACGCTCTTCGCGGCGCTCGTGCAAGAAATCGGTGAGACCACGCCGGATAACGTCGAAGAGGGCAACCTTTCCATTGGGCTTGTCTTCAGCGACTCGCACAGGAATTTTCGGCTCGTCGGTACTTTCGACCCTCTCAGCGAGAACGACTATCCCCAGGATGCCTTCGAGGACGCGGCGCTTGCGGCCGCGCTCTCAGGTAATCCGCATACCGACGTCCAGCGCGTGAGCGGTCGCTGGTTCTATCGTCGCTCGATCCCCTTAAGCAACTTCGTGCCGCAGTGCGCATTGTGTCACACCAATTTCGCAAGCCTCGCCCCGACCGACTATGTGGGCGCGCTCATGCTCATGGTACCGATCACGATGGACTGATCATCCCGACCGCGAGTAGTAGGCCACGGATGGAAGGACAAGTTTCTTTATGATTCGAACCGGCGCAGGAGAACCGATCCTACGGCAGCTGATTCGCGTTGAGCACCGTCACCGTTCCCTCCCCCTGATTGACGACGTAGAGGCGGTCCCGGATCGAATCGTACGCCACCCCCCACGGGCAGACGCCGACCGGATGAAAACCGAGAAGCGTGTCGTTGGCGCCGTCGATCACCGCGACCGAATAAGGCAAGGTCTGGCTCGACGCATAGACGCGGTTGCGGCCGGCGTCGACCGCGACCTCCAACACATGCCGCCCTATGTTGATCTCCGTCGAGACCGTCCCGAACGCCCCCCCGCCGGCGTCGATGACGACCATCTTTTTTCCGAAGGCGGTTCCCACATAAATCTTGTTGGTTGTCGAATTAACCGCGATACCGAGGGCGTCGGCGGTAAAGGGACCAATATTCCCCAGAATGCTTCGATTGACCGCGTCGATCACTGTGACCGTTTTCGATTCGACGTTGGTGGTATAAACCCGGTTATTCACCGGGTTAAAAATGAGCCCGTGAGGCCCCAGTTG
>DATDON010000162.1:0-2491 GCA_035293225.1 Candidatus Manganitrophaceae bacterium | reverse complement strand
GGCCGCCGTGATCGATCTCCATACTTTAAAACCGATCGACGAGGCGGCATTGATCACCGCCGCCGAAGAGACCGGCGCGATCGTCACCGCCGAAGAGCATCTCCTCTCCGGGGGGCTCGGAAGCCGGGTGGCGCATGTCTTGTCGCAACATCATCCGGTTCCGATGGCGTCGGTGGGAATCCGGGATACCTATGCGGAATCAGGCTCCACCGAGGAGCTGTTCGAGAAATACGGCTTGACCGCAAAACATATCGTCCATGCCGTTGAAGCGGTTTTGAAAAAAAAGAAGTAACGGTTTTTCAATGCCCTCCGGGAAATGGTTTGAGGAGAAGCGAAAACCATGACCTTCTGGGAATGGTTTGAGGAGAAGCGAAAACCATTCCGTAGGGGCGGTCCTCCTGATCGCCCGGATCTGGGCGAATGCCAGATTCGCCCCTACAACAGGCCCCCCCCTATTTATCGCATTCGGATCGATAAACGACTTCGTAGATTTGAACCGGGTGGCTCTTTCCTTTCAGCATGATCGGCTCCAGCGGGATCGTCTTGATTTCGCTGCCGACCGCCCGGTAGGTGGCGGGACAGATCAGGATCCTCCCCCGTCCGCTTTTCGACTGGATTCGCGCCGCCAGGTTGACATGATCGCCGATCACGGAGTATTCCATCCGTTTTTCGGAGCCGATATTGCCGGCGACAACGTCCCCCGTTGAAATGCCGACCCCCATGTAAATCGCCTCCGCCCCCCGGCGATCGCGCTCCTCATTGAGTTCGGCCAGCGCCTTCTGCATCGCGATGGCGGTCTTGACCGCGCGCAAGGGGTCGTCTTTGTGCCGGACCGGCGCGCCGAAGACGGCCATAATGGCGTCCCCGATAAATTTATCGAGGGTCCCCTCGTATTCAAAGATAATATCGATCATCACGCCGAAATACTCGTTGAGCATGCTGACGACCTCTTCCGGCGTCATCCGCTCCGCCATCGGGGTAAAACCTCGGATGTCGGAAAAGAGGATGCTGGCGCGCCGCCTCTCCCCGGTCACCACGACGTCTCTCTCTTCCAGCAGCTTTTCGGCCACCTGCTTGGAGACATAGCGCTTGAACGTCACTTTGATCCGCTCGCGTTCTCTGAGCCCCGCGAGCATGAAGTTGAACGCGCCGGCGAGCGTCCCGATTTCATCCTTGTTCGGGATCCGGACTTCCATCGCCAAGTTCCCGTTTCGGACCTCTTCCATCCCCCGGACCAGCACCTGAATCGGCGTGGTGATTGAAGAGGCCATCGCGAGCGCGACGATCCCTCCCAGAAGGAGAAATCCCAAGGTCAACCCCGCCGCGGTCAACCGCGAGTAGAGAATTTCCCTCTCCATTGAAAGGAGCGAAAACCCGATGGAGATTTTCCCCTTATATTCTCCCTGGGGGCGAAGATCGACCTCCATCGGGAGGAGGGCGCCCCAGCGGGAGGCAATCGACCCCTCTTTCCCCCCCGCCGCGCCGACCGCCTCGATCAGCTCCCTCTCGGCGGCGTCGATCTCTTCCTCTTTCGATAAAATTTTAAGAAGCGGCCGGTTGACCGCCGTCGCCGCCGCCTTCCCGGTCTCATCGAAGATGACGACATACAAAACGTTCGAATCGAGCTGCGGAATGAGGGAGACAAAACTTTTTGAAAGACTCATGGGGGAGGCGCCGGGAATCCGGAGAAGGCTCATCGAACCGGTGATCTGCGCGATGTTCGTCGCCCGCTTCCGCATCTCCCCCCGCAAGGTCCGCTCATGCCGGACGCCGAAGAGAAAGGCGATGGAAGACATGATCACGAGAATCAGGACGACCACCAGAAGGATCAGCTTTAATTTCAGCCCGATATGGGAGGAGAAAAACTTCATCAGCAGCGTCTTGAAGAAACGGTTGATGGAACAGCTCAAAAGATATAGCTGAGGAGCGTCAGGTAAGAATAGTCATAGCCGAATACAAAATCATTGATAATCGAAATGCGGGCCGCGGCCGAAAAGAGGAAACTCTCCTTAAAACGGGCTTTAAAACCGGGCGTGACGTCGAGAATTTTTTGGGTCGGCGCCTCTTCTTTAACCCCCAGAGCGTTGGGTTGTGGAGCGGTGTCGAGCGGGCCGCCCGCCTGGCGGTAGTTCAGCTCCGTAAAGAGAACGAAGTTCTCTCCGATGGATCGGGCCAACGCGGCGTTGGCGACCACGGCGTCGGTGGGATTTACCTTGTTTCGATCCTCTCCGGTATATTGATAACCCGCCTGGAGATGGAGGTCCACGGCGCCCAATGAAACGGAATAGGCCAGATCGAGATCCCCCTCCGGATAATCGACCCCCGCTTCATATCCGGTGGGGAGCTTGGCGATGACGCGAACGGAGACGTTCGGGTCTCGAACCATCGTATATTTGACGGAAAAAGAGGGATTGCCCAGACCGCTCGCCTTGGTTTTCGTGTCGATGGAGCCGTTCGCGTCGCTGTCGAATTGGGTCCGGGTGGCGTCGAA
>DATDON010000161.1:0-2606 GCA_035293225.1 Candidatus Manganitrophaceae bacterium | reverse complement strand
CGTTCCAGATCGGCGAGGTATTCTTCTTCCGTCAAGGCGCCGGAGACGCACTCCCCCCAGAGGCGGGGGTTCGCCTTCATCCCGGGGGGGAGCGGTTTTTCCGAGACGGTGTCTGAAATCACGATCCGCCCGAAGTCTTTGAGGATCCGCCAAATTTCTATAAAAACCTGCTTTTTGTCCGGGGAGAGGTTAATGACGCAATTGGACGTGACCAGGTTTGCGAATTGATCGGGAAGGGGAATCTCCTCAAGATAACCCTTTTTGAATTCGACCACATCATATCCTAAGTTTTCCGCGACCTTCGGTTTCGTCTCGTTCGCTTTCTTCAACATCCGATCGGTCATGTCGACGCCGACCACGCGGCCGCCTGCGCCGACCTTTTTCGCGGCGATGAAACAATCGATACCTCCCCCGGAGCCGAGATCGACCATCACCTCTCCCGGCTGGATCTCCGCCAGGTCGACCGGGCTTCCGCAGCCGTAGGCGATCTCCAGGACCTCCTTCGGAATATGGGACAGTTCTTCTTCCGGATATCCTCCCGCGCAGCAGAGTTGAGGCTGGGGAGATTCCGCGGCGTCGCCGTAGAAGTCGCTCACGATCCGACGGGACCGGTCCAGATCGACGGAGAGGACGCAGGCCGACCGGGAGAGGGCGACTTCAAAACCGCCGGTCGCGCGCGCGCCGGGAGGGTCGTGTTCATCCAAGAGGGCCTCTTCTCCCATCCAGGCGTGGAGAACCGGCCGGTCATATCCTGACGCGGTCTTTCTATCGGCCCGCTTTGCGGCGATGGAGAACAGGGTCTCGACGATCAGGTTCTCGTAAAATTCGGAAAAAGGATCCTCTCCCAAGAACCGGCCGCCGTAAAGGTAGGTATGTTCCATATCCCCTCCGCCGCAGAGATATTTCAGGTAGCAATCTTTGCACTTCGCTTTGGTCTGGACGGAGCTTCTTCGAATCTGTTCGGCCAATTTGGAGTTCCGCCAAATCTGATCGAGAGGTTGTTCCAGAAGGCTTCCCATCCGAAGCTCGGAAACGCCGGCCAATGCCGCCGACGGATAGACCTGGCCGTCGGCGTAGACGCAGAGCGATTCATACGCCATGTTGGAGAGATCGATTTTTACGCCCGCCCGCCCCATCAGTTTGCTTCGGAGCGTGTCGAGATTGTCGAAGGTGATTCCCGCCTTTTCGGTCGCCTCCTGGACCTTCCGGAACGCCTCCAAAAGCTGGGTGTTGGAGGGAGAGGCGAGCGCGGGCGTTCCGACGGCCCGTCCCCGATGATGGCTTAAAAGAAGATGTAGGTTCCGGATTCCATTTGACGCGGCGAGATGGGCCATCCGGGGAAGGAAGGCGATGTTCGAACGGGTGACCGTGGTGGTCAGGGTCGGGGCGAACCCGGCGCCGATCGCCTCCTTGATCCCTCGAATGGCCGCCTCAAACGATCCGGCGCCCCGGACCGGATCGTTGATCTCGGGATTCGGACCGTCGAGGCTGATCTGAAGTTTGAGCCGTGCCGGATCGCAGTCGGCGAGCCGTTTGAGTTTCTCTCCCCGCAAGAGGAGGGCGTTGGTCAGGATGATCAATTCCGCTTGAGGCAGAATGCGATCGATCAGTTCAAAAATGTCGGGTCTTAGAAAAGGCTCCCCGCCGGTGATATAAAAACGGGTGGTTCCGAGGGAGAGCGCCTGGTCGATCGTCCGAAGCCAGAAATCGGTCCCTTCGCCCGGAATCCCGAGAGGGGATGAGTCGACCAGGCAATGGGCGCAGGAAAGGTTGCAGGCGTTGGTCGCGTGGAGCCAGAGCTCTTTGAGGCGGTCGAGCTGAAGGGCTTCGAACCGGCCCGGATAGGGGGCTCGAACCAAAGGGACGCCGGAGATGAACCCGGCGCGAAGGGCGTCTTGGATAAAGGTCCGGCAGTGAAGCCATCCTTTGGCCCACTCCACGCCGTAATCTTTGCAATAGGCCGCGACGATTTCCGCGCCGGTCTTTTTCCCGTCGATGGCGCTCATCAGTCGGGCGCCCCTCGTGTCGACGCCGATCCAATGGGGAGCTTCCGGATCGATCAAGAGAACTTGGCCGTTCCGGGATATTTCCCGATAGGTCGGGGCGAAGAATTTGGTCTGCTCGTCAAACCGACTCAACATAGGGTTTTCCTCCATGAAATGATGCTAAACTTAGAATAAGCTGCGTTCCAATAAAAAAGGGCAATTTGAGCTACCATTATAGCAATAAAAGTCAAAAGGTAAAGAGACGTTCCTTCCGGTCGAAAATCCGATTCGTGTTGATTTATCGGCCCACCTCGATTATCATTTCCTCCATGATGAATAACAAAATCGGATATGTTCGAATAATCCCTCTATTGGCTCCCCTCCTTTTGATCGGGACGCTCTTTTTGAGGCCCTGTTTTTCTCAAGAGCTCTCGCCTCTTTCGTGGATCGAAGAGGGGGACCGTCATTGGGAGATTCGCGCTGAAGGGGCGCGGGGCGCCGAAGCCGATCCGAAACAGGTTGATCAGGCGATCGACGCCTACCGGAAGGCGCTGGACGCCGCGCCCGATTCGCTCGGCGCCCGCTGGCGGTTGATGCGGGCCCTTCACTTTAAGGGAGAGT
>DATDON010000160.1:0-4940 GCA_035293225.1 Candidatus Manganitrophaceae bacterium | reverse complement strand
CTTATTCAAAGGCAGGAACATCGTGTCAGGATTGTCATATGCCGCCCGATGGGGTCGCGACCCCATCGGGCGGCGGTCCGGGTCGGCCTCTCGAATGAGAAAGCCGGCCACCATATTCCGACCGGCGTTCCGATGAGAAACATGATTCTGCTGGTAGAGGCGTTCGATTCGGAGGGGCGCCGGTTAAAAACCCTGGAAGGTCCCGTGGTCCCCGAATGGGGAGGAGTCGGCCGTCCCGAGGAGGGAAATTACGCGGGGCTTCCGGGCAAAGGCTTCGCCAAAGTGCTCGCCGACGTCGCGAAGGATTTTCCCCGGCCGACTCCCGATTTTCGTATTCCGGCGCCGCACTGGCGGCAAACGACGATTTTATCGGACAGCAGGATTCCGGCGAAAGGGAGGGATACTTCTTATTATCGTTTTAAAGTCGATTTGCCGCGCGAGGGAAAGATCAAAATCAGAGCGAAGGTCATTTACCGCCGTTCTTATAAATCGTGGACCGACGCCAAGCTCTGGCCCTTGAAGGACCTGGAAATCGCCCAAAGAGAGGTCCTTCTTTCCAAGAGAGGTAAAAAAAATAAAGAGGGGGTGGATTGATGAGGACGCCGCATTGGATATACATGTTCGGGATGGTCTTGATCGGCTTTCATGCTCAGGCTATTTTCGCCCAGACGCCTCTGGTCAAAACCGGCGGGCCGATCGGAGGGTTGGGATACGATGTCCGAATCAGTCCGAGCGATAAGAACACCATGTTCGTGACCGACAACTGGAGCGGCGTCAACAAAAGCGCCGACGCCGGAGCGACCTGGGTCAACAGCAATACCGGGATCGACATCAAGGCGGGCCCCTCCAATGACGCCGTTCCGATCTTCTCCCTGACCATCGATCCCAACAACGCGAATCGGCTCTGGGCCGGAACCCAAGGGGAGGGGCCCGACTTCGGGGTTTTTCGGTCGGATGACGGAGGGTCGGTCTGGACGAAGAAGATTACGGGGATTGCGCTCGGCGGCGATATCGGCCTCGTCTTTCGCGGTTTTACGGTTCAGATCGGCGATTCGAACGTCGTCTACGCCATGGCGGAGGTTCCCACGGTCATCCAGGGGAAGGAGTTCAATCGGGTGAAGGGGAGGATTTACAAGACCACGGACGCCGGCGCGAATTGGAGCCTCATCCGGCAAGGAGACGATCTGGCGAGATATCTGATCATCCATCCGACCGATTCCAACATCCTATACGCCTCGGCCGGCATCTTTGACCGGGAGGCGTTCAATTCAGATTGCGCCGCCGGGACGCCCGGCGGCGTCGGCGTATTGAAGAGCGTCGACGGCGGCGCCAACTGGGCTTCCGTGAACAGCGGGTTGACCGATCTCTACGTTGGAAGCCTTCGAATGAGCCCGTCGGATCCGAACACCCTCTTTGCCGCGACCGGCAATAACGCCTGTTCGGGGTCGGGCGCCGGGATGACGAGCGGGCTCTTTAAAACGACGAACGGCGGAGCGAACTGGACCAAGGTGATCGCCGACGACATCATCACCACCGTCAACTTCAGCCCGTCGAATCCGACTATTCTCTACGCCGGGAGCGCCCCTGCGTTTTACCGCAGCGGCGACGGGGGAATCACCTGGACCGCTTATCAGAAATCGGGGGGAACTTGGGGCCCTCCGGGGATTCGCGCCGGGGTGCCGATCGACGTCATCGTCGATCCCGATGATCCCAACATCTTGTACGCCAACAACTACGGCGGCGGCGTCTTCAAATCGGTCGATGGCGCGCGGAACTGGGTCTCCTGGAGCAGAGGGTATACCGGCGCGGAGCTTCACGATATCGACGTCAGCCCTCAAAACGGATCGGTGGTCTATGCGATCGGACGGAGCGGGCCTTTTAAGAGTAAAACCGGAGGAGGCGCCTGGACCGGCGTCGCCAACGGCGCCGCCGCGGGAATTCCGGAATGGTATGGAATTCGGCAGAAACCCGATAATATCGATGTCCTCCTCATTTCGGACGAACACCAAGGGTTGGTCTTCCGAAGCGCGGACCGGGGAAACGATTTTCAAGAGGTCCTCCGCCATCCTTCCGCCGACGCCGGCGCGCCGGATAAACGCCAAGGGTTCAAGGCCCTCGCCTTTTCGACCTCGAACCCGTCGGTTGTTTACGCCGGCTTGGCCAAGGACCGGAACACGATCGGCTCATCAATTCCGCTCGGAACTGTTCTTTATAAGTCGGCGGACGGCGGAGCGACATGGGCGGCGGTCCCCTCTTCCCTCGATGGGAAGAACGTGAACACCATCGCCGTTCATCCGTCCGACCCCGCCACAGCGTACGCCGCCACGACGGCCGGCCTGTTTAAAACCGCCGACGGCGGAAGCGTCTGGTCCGCGCTTTCTTCCCTCAATACGCGGGATATCCGATCGGTGGTGATTTCTCCATCCACGCCGGAAACCCTCTACGCAGGGGAGGAAAATGGAGGGGTCTGGAAGAGCATCGATGGAGGGACGACGTGGGCGGGGCCCAAAGTGACCGGATTTTCCTCGCCGAATCCTTCGGTCCGCGGGCTGGCGGTCGATCCGGCGAATCCTTCGCTCGTCTATGCAGGGGATTGGACGTCCGGGCTTTATCGCTCAACCGATGGAGGGGAGACCTGGTCCGGATTTCCGGATAACGCGATGACCGGATTGTCGACCAAGGCGGTCAAGGATTTGGCCCTTTCATCGGATGGAAGCGTCCTCTATGTCGCCACGCATGGAGAGGGTGTTTTTCGCTACGGGGCGACCGACGGCGGCGCGCCGGCGGTCAGCGCCGCGACCCCGGCGGCCGACGCGACCGCCGTCCCGGTGAACAGCGTGATCACGGCGACATTTAACGAAGAAATCGATCCTTTAACGCTCACCTCCTCCACCTTCACCGTCAGCGGCGGCGTGACCGGCGCCATCGGTTACAGCGGAAAGGTCGCCGCCTTCACCCCGTCGGCGGCGCTCGCCAACGGGACCCCTTACGCAGTGACGCTCACGACAGGGGTGACGGATCTCGCCGGAAATCCAATGAGCGCCAACTACTCGTGGCAGTTCACGACCGAATCGGGCTCGGGTGGCGGCGGAGGCGGGGGCGGAGGATGTCTGATCGCTACGGCGGCGTACGGCAGCTATTTAGATCCCCATGTCGTGGCGCTTCGGTCTTTTAGAGACCGACGCCTCTTAACCCATTCGATCGGGCGCGCCATGATTTCGTTTTACAACCGGTTTTCTCCCCCGGTCGCCCATTTCATCTCCACACACGAATGGTTGAAGGCCCCTACCCGATGGGCGCTCACCCCCATCATCTACGCGGTGATTTATCCCACAACCGCCATGATGATCGTTTTCGGTTCAAGCTTGATCCTGATCGTCGCCTGGAGGAAAAAGCGATCTTGGTTATGGAAAAACATTTCTGGAGCCGAAGCGCCGCGCTTGCTTAAAAAGTAAGGCCTCCCATATCCATGCGCAATAGGCCTCTGGATATCTCCGCGCCATTTTGTGTTGAGCAATTATCCGAGGTTGTGGAGCCTCTTTTTCAACAAAGGTTCCGTCGAGGTACTGGAAAATCAAAATAACCGATGCGAGTTCCGGTTTATCCTCCCGGAAGTCTTTCTCGACTGGCTTCCTCCCGCGTGCACGGGATATACTCGAACGGCCGTCGCCCTCTCCGGCGGCTCGGACGTGACCGTGCAGGAGAAGTCCCGATCCCAAGAGGGCTCTTTACACGCGGTGACCTACCTCGCCCAATGGAGATAGCGCTCGGAGGGGCGATTCATGGTTTTCGTTCTGCCTCCAACCATTTCCTGGAGGTCATGGTTTTCGTTCTGCCTCAAACCATTCCCCGAAGGTCATGAATTGCCCCTACAAAAAAAAAGACGGAAAAATTGACAGGTCGGAAATGTCGCCTCCAGATCGCTAAAATACCGCTAAAATATCAACGATCTTTCTTTTCCCCTTCATTTTTCCATCCCGACCATAATAAAAGGCTAAAAAAAGCGACGGAAAAGTTGACGCCCGGTTTTTTGGGCTGGAAGACCTTTTTCACGCCGAAATTAAAATATATTGATAAATAAACGTTTTTTTTATTTCAGGAGGCTCTTTCAAAAAAGGTATGGCATTTGCGTGATTAATCAAGAGAGGTACTCATCTTAAATATGAAGCAAACCCGATACGGGTCCCTGGACCAGAAAAATTTCGTGTCGACGGCAGGCCACGATGAGACGCCGGCGGGTGAAGCGATCAAGCCGAGACTCCTTATGTGCCCGCCCGATTTCTATGACACCCATTTTCTTTTTAACCCGTGGCTGTCATACAGCGAAGAGGTTGACCGCGTCAAGGCCCGAAAACAATGGACCGTTCTTAAAGAAACGATCGAGGAGGCGGGGGGTGAAGTCACCCTTATCGAGCCGAGATGGGGCGAGAGCGCCATGGTATTTACCCGCGACAACGCCTTGGTGTTCGATCGGGAGAAAGTCCTCATCTTGAGATCCCATGGGCCGCGCGGTAAGAGGGAACCGAAGGCGCTGGCGTCGTGGTTCAAGAAAAATGGCTTTAAGGTGTTTCATCTGCCGGCGGGGATGGGTCTCGAGGGAGGGAATATCCTTTTTCTGAATGGAGACACCCTTCTTGCAGGTTGGAAGCCGGGCGAGGATCTGCTCGCATATAAATGGTTAAAAGAGTTTTTAAGCGAACAGACCGGAAGAGACGTCCATTTAATCATGATAAGGCTGACGAATCATAAATACCTCCATCTCGACATGGCGCTTTCTCCCTTGAAGGAGAAGGGGTTTTTGGTCAATTCCATCGGCCTGAGCGTTGCCGAGGGATGGGAGAACGCCGATCTGTGGCGTGGAAGGCCGGTTTTCAGATTTGAGAAAGAAAGCTTTGGAGCGAACATGGTCATCGTCAACAACACGATCATCACCGGCGCGC
>DATDON010000159.1:0-2564 GCA_035293225.1 Candidatus Manganitrophaceae bacterium | reverse complement strand
GGTCTTTGATCCCCGTCGTCAAAACGGCGTTGTAGTTTGTCCCCTTCGCCAGCGGAACGGAGGGGGTGAAGGCCGCCGTTTGACCTTCATATTCGACGATCCCTTGAACGCCGCTGAGGATAAAGGTATCGGCGTTGACCGTCACCGGATCGACCGGATAGGAAAAGGTCGCGGTGATGGGCCCCTCCACCGGGGCGTCGGCCGCTTTATTTTGAGGGTCGGTTTGTATCACGCTGGGGGCGAAATCGGACGGTCCGCTTCCGCTGCAAGCGGCAAGAAAGACCGAATATAGAAAGATCCGGAGTCGGAAAATCGTTTTTCGGGGCAAAGGGGCTCCTGGCGCCGGTTGTTTCCCGCCCCAAAGTGCAATAAAAATACCACCCCGACGCCGTTCCTGAACCCTATGACAAAAGGTTTTATAACGGCGCCAGGCGTCCTAAATAGGAAAAAAAGGTTTCAAAATATGCAGAAAGGTTTCTATGAAAACCGGAGGGCGCTTTATTTAGAGGGTGACGATGTCGTACTGCTCGATATGGAGATTGGAATCGGCCTTGATGATGATTTTCTTGTGAAACTCCCGCTCCAGCTCATCCACCCCCTGCCGCTCTTCATCATAGAGCAGGTTCGCGACGGTCGGGTGGACCCCGATGATGATCTTTTTATCCCGTGGGGAAGAGCCGATCCTGCGGATCTCACGAAAAATCTCGTAGCAGATCGTCGTGGGAGATTTGGTGTATCCCCGCCCTTCGCAATACGGGCAGGGCTCGCAGAGAATCCTCAAGATGTCTTCCCGCGTCCGCTCTCGGGACATTTGAACCAGCCCGAGCTCCGAAATCTTCAAAATGTGCGTGCGGGCCCGGTCGCTTGTGAGAGCTTCATTAAAGGCGTTGAAGACCTTCTCCCGGTTGCGTTCTTTTTCCATATCGATGAAATCGATGATAATGATTCCGCCGATATTACGAAGCCGCAGTTGGTAGGCGATCTCTTTCACCGCCTCCAGGTTGGTCTTCAAGATCGTCTCTTCAAGATCCCGTTTCCCGACATAGCGGCCGGTATTGACGTCGATCACGGTCAGCGCTTCCGCGCGATCGATCACGATGTATCCGCCCGATTTCAACCAGACGCGCCGGCCTTTGGCCTTGGAGATTTCCATCTCAAGGCCGTAAGCGTCGAAGATCGGCTCGTCTTTATCCCACAATTCGACGCGCGAGGCGAAGCTCGGGATGTAGGTCCCGACGAACTCTTTGATCCGCTCGTATTCCTGTTTGGAGTCGATCACCAGCCGGTCGACCTCTTTGGTGAAAAGGTCCCGAACGGTCCTGAAGATCAGATCGAGGTCGGTGTGGAGAAGCGCCGGCGCGGGGCTCTTCTCGCGCTTTTTCAAAATATTCTGCCAGACCACCTCTAAAAATTCGATGTCTTGCTTGAATTCCTCTTCCGTAATTCCGTCGCTGACGGTCCGAACGATGTAGCCGGAGCCCGGTTTCCTCAGCCGGAGAATCATCTCTTTCAATCGATGGCGCTCGTCCTCGCGGCCGATCCTTCGGGAGACGCCGACATGATTGACGGCCGGCATATAAACCAAATACCGCCCCGGGAGGGAGACATAAGTCGTCACGCGGGGCCCTTTGGTCCCGATCGGCTCCTTGGAGACCTGGACGACCACCTCCTGCCCTTCTTGAAGGAGTTCTTCGATCGTTTGGGAGGAGCCCTTTTTGGGGCGGGTCATCAACGGAACGGACGTTTCGGAAGACTCTTCAAATTCAAGAGACTCTTCCTCCGATCCCGTTTCCCCCTCTTCCAACATGCGGGCGTAATCGTCCATGCTCGTCGTCACATCGGCCACGTAGAGAAAGGCGGCTTTTTCCGTGGCGATGTCTACAAAGGCCGCTTGCATGCCCGGAAGGACTTTGACCACCTTCCCTTTATAGACATTTCCGACGATCCCCCGATCTTTCTTCCGATCAAAATAGATCTCGGTTACGATTTTATTTTCCAACACCGCCACACGCGTCTCTTCCCGGCTGGCGTTGATCACGATCTCAATCGACATAACATCCTCTTTTCAATAAAATAACATAAATCGTCTCAATTTAACATTTAAAAGCAGACCCAATAAGCCGAGCGTGGTGATCATCGAGGTCCCCCCATAGCTCATCAGGGGGAGCGGAACGCCGACCACCGGCGCCATTCCAAGCGTCATTCCCACATTCACCAAAAAGTAAAGAGAGAGCAACCCGACAATTCCGACCGCCAGAAGGCTTCCCAAGAGATCTTTCGATTTATAAGCGATCTCGATTCCCCAAAGCGCCACAAAGAAAAAGAGAATAAAGAGAACCAGCACCCCGAAAAAACCCCACTGTTCGGAGAAGACCGAAAAGATGAAGTCGGTGTGGCTCTCCGGAAGAAATTTGAGCTGGCTCTGGGTCGCCCCAAAGAGCCCCTTTCCGAAAAATCCTCCAGAGCCGATCGCGATCTTCGACTGGATGATGTGATAACCGGTCCCCATCGGGTCGCCCGTGGGGTTGATAAAGGTCAGCAGCCGGTTCTTTTGATAATCTTTC
>DATDON010000158.1:0-4837 GCA_035293225.1 Candidatus Manganitrophaceae bacterium | reverse complement strand
GCCTTTACATGCCGATGGGAATCGGGATCCCCCCATTTTATCAAAGCTATGATGATCTAACACAGAGCCCCCCTTATAAGAGCCCCTATTTCAGCCTTCTCCTCGATTCTCAAAATCGTTGGATCAACCATCACGAGGTGGCGGTGGACGGCGTGGCCATGCATCGGGACAAAGAAAAGCCCGGCTTGTTGCATGTTTATCTCCTTTCCTATGAGCGCCACAGCCTGATCGGGCATTTCTTGGTCTCGACCGACGAGATCGGAAACAAACGGTCCTAAATGTAGATCAGGGGTGGCCGTTCCATCGGTCGACCCCCTGTAGGGGCAGACCGATGTGTCTGCCCGCATTTGGGCGGCTATCATCCTCTCAAGCGAGTCTGTCATTTTTGCCGCAACCCTCTCTCTTTCGAAGGGAAGGTCGGCCGCTCCGATCTTTGTCCCTCCTGCAAGCGCCGCCCGCTTAATACCCCCTCTCCGTTTTTCGACGGATCAAAAACGAGTTGAAGTTGAATCAAGAAAAAAGAAAGGGGTTCGATCCACGAAAGAAGACGCTTCAATGTTATACCGAACAGGCGGACGCTTATCTGGCGCACTGGGATAAAGGGGCGTACCGGACTCCTCCCTTGCTCAGAGAACTTATCTCGGTCCTTCCGAAAAATACGACGATCCTGGATCTGGGGTGCGGCCCGGCCCAGGATTGCCGCTATCTTAGGCGAAAAGGACTCCGCGCCGTCGGTCTGGACGGAACTTGGCCTTTTCTGGCGCGCGCCCGTCGGGGTTCTGAACGCCTGCCGCTGGTGATGGGAGACTTCGCCGCATTGCCCTTTCGAACCGACTCCTTCGACGCCGTTTGGGCCGCCGCCTCGCTGATTCATCTTCCAAAAAAGGAGGTTCGCGCGGTCCTGGGCGTATTGCGAAATATCGCGAAAGACCGGGGGATTCTTGCGGCGACCTTCGTTCATGGGAGAGGCTCCGGCTACTTGCGGGAGGGGTGGATTCCGGGGCGATATTTCTCGTTTTGGCGCAAGGAGGAGCTGATCAGGGCGTTGGGAGGAGGATGGGAGATCGTTTCCCTCAAAACCGTCTCGAACCGTGAACGCAAAGGGAGATGGCTCAATCTTATCGCCCGAAAGCGTCAAGGGGAGAATCTCTAAGGATTCGTTTTTTGTGGAAGAAGCCTTGACAGCATCGGCGCCGTCTCCTATAATATCTTGTTTTCATGGTTTTTTGAGGGTTAAGACAATGGAAATAAAGGTCCGAGATATCCCTGCGGAAGGGCTCTCACTCTCGTATGATGAAGACCCCTCCGAGTGGGACCTGGAAGAAAAAGGGCTCACGGTGGAAGGGCCGATCCATGTTTCTTTGAAGGTCACGAAACTGAACCAGAACGAGGTCTATATCCGGGGCGCTTTATCGGCGAACCTCCTTTCTGAATGCAGCCGTTGCCTGAAAAAGTTCGCCGATCCGATCCAGTCCGATTTCCATGTCGATTACGTTCCCGAATCGGCGATTTCCGTTCAAGACGAACATGAGCTGGTCCCGCAAGATCTCGATCTTCATTTTTACAAGGAGGAGTGTATTGAGGTCAACGACGTGATTCAAGGCCAGCTTCACCTTGCGGCGCCGATGCGGCCCCTCTGCAAACCGGATTGTCAAGGCCTCTGTCCGCATTGCGGGGAAGATTTGAATCAGAAGCAGTGTGATTGTCCCAAAGAGCCCGTCGATTTTCGAATGACCGGCCTGAAAGATTTTTTTAAAAAGAAGTGAGTGTAACAGGAGAAGACGATGCCGAATCCAAAACATAAAATATCAAAATCAAGAAGAGACAAACGAAGAGCGAATTACAAGTTGACGGCGCCGGTTTATTCGCCCTGCCCTCAATGTCACGAGCCGAAAGTGCCCCACCGGGTTTGCCTCAGTTGCGGGACGTATAAGGGCCGCGAGGTCGTCGCGGTGGAAGAGGCCTAGCCGCCGCATGACCCCCTTTGGTTCATCTCGGTCATTTTTCCCCGATCGGCCTCGGCGCCGGGCGGTTGAACGGAGGCGCGCTTCATGAAAATCGCTCTCGACGCGATGGGGGGGGATCATGCTCCCGGCGCCGTCGTGGAAGGGGCGGTCATAGCGGCGCGGGAATTCGGCGTTGAAATCATCCTGGTCGGAGATGAGAAGGAAGTTCAAAAAGAACTTTCAAAACATTCGGCCCGGGACCTCCCTCTGTCGGTCGTCCATGCCCCGCAGAAGGTCGAGATGGATGAATCCCCTTCTTCGGTGGTTCGAAAAAAGCGCGATTCTTCCATCTGGATCGCGACCGAACTCGTTAAGAAATCGGAGGCCGCGGCGGTCATCAGCGCCGGAAACACCGGGGCGAGCATGGCGACCGCCCTATTTATATTGGGGCCTCTCGCGGGGGTGGAGCGCCCCGCCATCGCCACGACCCTCCCGACATTGACCGGCGCCTCCGTCATGATCGACGTCGGGGCGAATGTCGATTGCAAGCCGCTCCATCTCTTTCAATTCGCCATCATGGGATCGATTTACGCCCGGGAGATTCTCGGCGTTCCACGGCCGAAAGTCGGCCTCCTCAGCATCGGGGAGGAGGACACGAAGGGAAACGAACTTACCAAAGAAGCCTTCAAGATGTTGAAGGGAAGCTCTCTCGGTTTTATCGGAAACGTGGAGGGGAGGGATGTCTACACCGGCGCCGCCGATGTAATCGTCTGCGACGGCTTTATCGGGAATGTGGCGCTGAAGATTTCAGAAGGGCTCTCCGACGCGATGATCCAGTTTTTACGGCGGGAAATCACCTCATCCGCTTTGGGAAAGTTGGGCTATTTTTTGTTGAAGTCTTCTTTCCGAAATTTCCGCAAAAAGGTCGATTACGCCGAATACGGAGGGGCGCCCCTTCTGGGGGTCGACGGGATCAGCGTCATATGTCACGGCCGCTCGCCGGCGAGGGCGATCAAAAACGCCATCCGCGTGGCGAAAGAATCCTATCACCGGGGGGTCAACCGGAGCATCAAAGAGCAGATCGAGGCGCAGATGGGTCTTTACTCCAAAAGGGGAGAAGATATCCCATAATCGTCGAACAGGGAGCCAAGGCGGATGAAGGCGAAGATCATCGGGACCGGCGCTTATCTCCCGGAGAAGATACTCACCAATAGCGATCTGGAAAAGAGAATCGACACGACCGATCAGTGGATCGTGGAGCGGACGGGCGTGCGCGAGCGGCGGATCGCCGCAAAGGATGAGGCGTCGTCCGATTTGGCTTATCACGCCGCGCAGAAGGCGATGAAAGCGGCCGGGGCCGCCCCCGATGAAATCGATCTGATCATCGTCGCCACGTCGACCCCCGATATGTTTTTTCCCTCCACCGCCTGCATCGTCCAGGACAAATTAAAGGCGACGCGCGCCGCGGCGTTCGATCTTTCCGCCGCCTGCTCCGGTTTTGTCTACGCTTTGTCGGTCGGCGAGCAGTATATCCGGAGCGGGACGCATCAAAAGGTTTTGGTGATCGGCGCGGAGGTGATGTCGCGCCTCATCGATTGGAGCGATCGAAGGACCTGCGTCCTCTTCGGAGACGGCGCCGGCGCGGTCCTTCTGGGGCCCTCCTCTTCCGACAACGGGATCCTCTCCACCCATCTCCGCTCCGACGGGGCCCTTTGGGACCTGATCTGCGTCCCGGGCGGGGGCTCCGCGAATCCTCCCTCCGAGAAAGTTCTGGCGGAGCGGCTGAACACCATCAAGATGAAGGGGAACGAGACCTTTAAGGCCGCGGTCCGCAGTTTGGAGGAGGTGGCGTGGGAGGCGCTGAAGGCGAACGGCCTTGCGCCGCATCAGGTTGGATATCTGATCCCGCATCAGGCCAACATCCGGATCATTTCGGCGGTGGCCGAGCGGCTTCGTTTTCCGATGGAGAAGGTGGTGGTGAACCTCGACCGTTACGGAAATACCTCCGCGGCGTCGATCCCGATCGCGCTCGACGAGGCGGTCCGGGATGGGAGGGTGAAACCGGGAACGCTCCTCCTTTTCTTGGCCTTTGGAGGGGGATTGACCTGGGCCTCGGCCCTCGCGCGCTGGTGACCGCCGGCCGATGATGGCGTGACTACGGCGCGGGACTTCGTCCGCCTTGCATACAACCCAGGGCGGACAGGTCGGTCCGCCCCTACGCGCAATGCGACATCTTTTATTACGTTTCTATCAATAAGGAGGAGACGGAGTGAACGGACAATCTCTTGAAGGATGGGCGCTCATTTTGGGGGCGTCGAGCGGTTTCGGCGAGGCGTGCGCCCTCGAGTTGGCCGGCGCCGGAATGGATATTTTCGGGGTCCATCTCGACCGGAAGGGGACCCTCGCCAATGTCGATCGGATCGCCGCCAAGATTAAAGAGTTTGGGCGACAAGCGGCCTTTTATAATGTCAACGCCGCCGACCCTGAAAAAAGAAAGGCGGTCCTGGAGGAGATTCAGAAGATTCTGAGGGGGGGATCCCAGGGTGGGACACTGCATGTGAAGGAGGGGTCGGTGCGGGTCTTGGTCCATTCGCTCGCGTTCGGGACGCTCAAACCGTTTATCGCCCCCTCCCACAACGAGGCGATCACGCAGCCGCAGATGGAGATGACCCTCGACGTCATGGCAAACTCCCTGGTCTATTGGACGCAAGACCTGCTCCGCGCCGGGTTGTTGGGGCGGGGCGGGAGGATTTACGCCATGACCTCCGCCGGCGGGGCCCGCGTCTGGAAGAGCTACGGGGCGGTTTCTGCCGCGAAGTCGGCTTTGGAGTCCCACGTCCGCCAGCTTGCCCTGGAACTGGGGCCCTCCGGAATCTGCGTGAACGCCGTCC